>WFZV01000139.1 GCA_015489395.1 Bacteroidales bacterium | reverse complement strand
TTTTATGATTGAGGGTAATTTTATGATTATAATTCTGAGATTAACTCTTCCTCAAATGTGATTTTACTGGCTATGACTGTAATTATGGCGATTTTAGAACGATGGATAATGTTTTAAAATGCTTTAAAATCATACGTAAAATTTGAGAATTGACTTACAGGTCAATTATTGCAATTTTGAATTAAATTTCGAGATATTAAGTTGTTATAGAAATGTTTTGTCACGCTTTGAGTTGATTTGATTTTTGGTGGTATGTCAGAAATTGAGTAGATTTAAACAAAAATTATTATCTAAATGTTAATTTTTGAGTTTTACATAAACAATTTTGGCTTGATTCTGAAAGCAAATAAATTATCGCTGGATTTACCAATGAGGGAAACATAAATTTTTAAATTATGGCCAGCTCAAAACGAATATTGTTTCTATTTCTACTTTTTATGCTTTTTATGGAGTTTTCATTTACACATCCTGTATATGGAATTGAGCGGAGACCAAATGATAAAACGCTTTTTACTCATCAGCAGCAGGCTGGAATTTTGAAGAATAGCAAAGTAGAAAAAATTTTTCCTTTGCACAACGCAATTGGAGTCTTGGATAACACTTTGCTTGTATTGATTATCCCTTTGTTGATTATAGATGTTCTATCTGCCCTGCTTTTGGGGTTTGTTTTTTATATGGACGCATTATTCTGTTTTTTTGGGAATTTTTAGCGTAATATCTGGATTTACTTTGTTGGGAGCAACAATATTTTGGCTTAATAAAAGAAGATTTTATCGCAAACATGCTGTTTTAAAAGGCTGGAAATTGTGGTTGCTTTTGACGATGTTGTTTTTTTATATTGCTGATATAGGGCTTATATCCTTTTTAGCATTCCAGGGCTTAGATAATTTGGTAAACATTTTCTCATTAGTAAATATTTTTGACGCTTTATTTGTTGGTTATTGTGGTTACAGGCTTAGTAAAAAAGCTAAAGAACAGTTTGAAAAATTTATTCCAAGATTGAATCAGGGTTTTTAACAAAAATTAGGTTAAAACATAAGCAAACTCACGAAATTGTGTTTAAGTTTGAAATAAATAAAAATTTAAAAAAAATGTTTTATCGTTTGCTGAAAATATCAGCCTGGGCGCGTCGTCGCCAGAAATTAGCGATTCTTGTTATAACTTTACTTCAGATAGTATTCATTATCTTAAGTTTGGCTATAGGCAAGATTTTGTATCAAGCAGGTTATGTTTTAGGCCGCCCATTTATAATCTTAGGCTTTTTACTCATAATCGATGGAATTTTTCTGTTTCCATATAAAGATGAGGTTAAGCAGATATTAGTTAATCCCCGGAAGTTCTGGATGAAGATGATTGCAACAATGTTTATTTCAATAGGAGCATCGATTTTGTTGATAAGTTATGCAGGTAATAAAGAGTTTAAGACTGATGAAAGGCAGGGTTTTATCACCCGTGCATACGCAATAGAGACTGCACCGAGGTTGAGTACAACTCAAAGCAGTTTACAGCATGATTATACAACAAAGTTTATAGTTAAGCTCGGACCTGAACACAGCCTGAAAACATTAAATTTCTGGAGGGTTTTAGCTTTGATTTTTATGGGAATTTTGCTTTTAGCAATAGTTGCCTATACTGGATTGCTCTATTGTGCAAGTCTTTGTGCTGGTAATATAATCATGTTTGCTTTACTTACAGTTGATTCAATTTTCTTTATCTGGGGTGCAGCTTATTGGTTATTTAATGGGGCATTTACAAAGGAAAATAGATATAATTTCGGTATGGTTTTGAGTATTTTGTTATATGCTCTAACTTTAGCATCTTATATGATTTTCCAAATAGATTTTGATATACCTGATGCTATTTGGCCAGTAGCAATAAATCTTATTTTTAGTCTATTAGTATTTATATGGGGGCATAACTGGCCATTATTTAGATTTAGACGTAAAAAAATTGAGACTAAAACAGAGTAAATTATGCGTTACTTTTTATTGGATAGGATAACTAAGATTGAACCTGGTCAGTATATCGAAGGCTATAAGTGTTGGACGATGAGTGAAGAATATTTTGAGCAACATTTTCCTGGCGCACCTATTGTACCCGGTGTGTTGCTCATTGAGGGTATGGCTCAGCTATTGGGATATTTGATAAATGTATCGTACAAACAGCTATATAACATGCCGGGTTACGCTATTTTAAGTTTAATTCATAAAGCGAAGTTTGGTAAATTAGTACGTCCAGGAGACCGTACCGTTTTTAAAGCTACGTTAGACCTTTTAGATAATTCACGTGCAAACGGCCGGGTTAAAGTTTTCGTTGATAATAGCAAAGTCGCAGAAGCAGAGCTGAATTTTTTTATCTCAAATGAAGAGCTGCAAGAGCCATACCGTTCGAAAATTTATGAATATTACGATATTATAACCCAGGATTTAAAACAAAAAGAGTAATGTACATTGAAGATGTAAGTGTTTTATTGCCGCAGGCACAAGATTTTAGTGAGTTTAAAAATCTGGTTTTAAAACAAATAGCAATTAATTTTACGCCAAAATATGTATTGAACGATTATTTAGGCGACATTGCTGTTCCCCAGATTAGTCGAGATAATCCTTATTATCCAAAGCCGTCTGATTTAAAAATTTTACGTACAGATACAATTGCAGCTATAATCGCGGCAAGCAGACTTGTAGAAAAACTTGATTTTGATTCGCAGAAATTGCAGCAAGCAGACCTGTGGATAAGTACTGGAAATTTTGCAGAGAAGCTTCTGGATGAAAATTCAAAGTTGGTCAAATATTTAACAAAATCGTACGAAATCCAGGACAGAAAGCAACGTTTGCAGCGTATTTATCGCGTAATTCCTCCCATGCTTGGCTTAAATACTTTAACAAATGCTACAGAAAGCTATGTGGCACAATATCTTGGCATAAAAGGCCGTAGCACAACGGTTGGCAATACCTCAGCGAGTAGTTTTTACGTCATACAAAAGGCTATTTCGAGATTACGTAATGGTTCGTTAGATTTGGCACTTGTGGGTGGGTCGGTTTTATCAGACGATGCTGAGCTTTTGCTTTTGCGAAATTATTTGCAAAAGCCTCGTGCAATTACTGGTGCTGCTTTTTTGGCTTTAACCAGTGAAATAAGACCTTCTACCAAAGCAATGGTCGAAAATCTTTTTTCGTATTACATTGGGGCAATTAAAAATAACGGACATGTTAGTATTTCTGCTAAAAGCCCAATGCTAATTGTTTCGAACCCGTTTAACTTTAAAGTGGTTGATTTTAAACCCTGGAAGCAAGTTTTAAGGTTAGACCAAATTTTGGGTTATGCTGGCAGTATATCAATGTTCGTAATGATAGCAGCAGCTCTTGTGTTTTTTGAGCAGAATGGAGTAAGTTCTGTTGATTGCATGGATATTGATCCGCTTGGGCGGGTAAGTTTTTTAACCATAAAGCGAATTTCAAATGAAGCGTAAAGTTTATGTTTTAGATTACGAATTAATAAGTCCGCTTGGCATTGGTAATAAGCAGGTTTTCGAAAATATAAAGCAGAATGTATCGGCAGTTAATGTGTTGACGAATTTTTATACCGAAGGGCTTGAGTTAAACATTGGTGCAGAGATAAAAGATCATTTAACCCGGTTTTTAGCCCCGGATGAAGATGAGCAGTTTAAAGAGTTTTTTAAGATTGAGCGTAAATTTGCGTTGATTTATGCTGTTTATCAATTGATTAAAAACCGTGTCTTGCCAATGGTTGAGGATTTAGATCCGATGCAGGGTGGAGTAGTGTTGGGTATTGGTGCTGATTGTGGTGTGTTTGAATTTATGGAACGTTATATTCGTGAGATTTATGTTGAACGCGAGATGTCGATTTTGGAGTTTAAAAACTTTTTCCAGCCAATAGATATTTATTCGGCTTTTTTAGGTATGCGTTTTAATTTAGCTGCTTTCCAGCAAGGTATTTTAACTGCGTGCGCAGCATCGAACCAGGCAATAGGTTGGGGTGCAGAGGCTATCGCAGATGGTTTGGTTGATTTTGTTGTGACTGGTGGTACTGATTCAATCATTAATACGATTGGTTATATTGCTTTTGAAAAATTAGGGACTCTGGCAGAACCTGATGAACCTCTGGCAAATACATGCAAGCCTTTTGACATAAACCGCTCCGGTACCGTAGCAGCTGAAGCTGCTGGAATAGTTGTTTTGGCTTCTGAGGATTTTGTACGAGAGAAAAATATAAAACCTCGTTTTGAGATTTTAGGTTATGGTTCGTCACTTGATGCTTATATGATTACAGCACCAGACCCGACCGGAGATGGCATGCGCCGTGCAATGGAAAGTGCTTTAGAATCAGCCCGGATTGAGCCTTCGCAAGTAGAATATATTAACGCACATGGCACTGGCACTGAGTTGAATGATGTCGCCGAGGTTAAGGCTTTGAATGATGCTTTTGGCCCTGCTCTGGAGAAAATTTTAGTTAGCTCAACCAAAGACCGTCATGGTCATGCTATTGCTGCTGCTGGTGTGCAGGAGTTTATTATAACTGCAATGGCTCTGGAAAACAGCTTTATTCCACATACCCGTAATTTAAAAAATCCTATTCAAGACCGTTGGTTTCGTCCACTTATGGATAAACCTGTTAAAAAGCAGGTTAACGTGGCAATGAATTGTAATTATGGCTTTGGTGGTGTGAATTCTGCTTTAATCTTTAAACGAATATAAAAATTTTTAAACATGAAATACGAGGATGTTCTCAATTTTGTTATTGAAACAATAGCCGAATCTGCAGGCATTGAGCCAGAAAAAATCAAACCAGATAGCACTTTGTTTGGCGATTTGGGTCTGAATTCTGTTGACCTGGTTGATATTCTTTACACTTTAGAGATGGAATATGATATTTCGTTGAAAATAAGGGATTTTGAACGTGATGCTGAAAAACTCTTAAAAGGTAAACCTTATAAAATTGACAGAAAAATAACTGAAGACGGTGTCCGGGTTTTGGTGCAGCTTTTGCCTGAATTGGAAGGCAAAGTCAAACCCGGTATAACTGATTACGATGTTGTGCAATTGCTCACTGTAGGCTCTTTAGCTCGTATGGTTTACAACAAAATCGAGCAAGAAAAATGAAAGTTGGATTGTTGGGAGTTACAGGATTTACAGGTAGTTTGGTGGCTAAAGAGCTTATGGCGCGCGGTATAGATTTCTTGCCTGCTGGACGCAATAAGCAGCTGTTTGAGCAAATTTTTGGAAATCAGTTGCCTGAAATGTTTTTTATTGATTTAGACCAACCGCAGACTTTACGGGAATTTCTTAGCCGCGTGGATATTGTGATTAATTGCATTGGTCCGTTTAATTTGTTTGGCGACAGAGTGTTAGATGCAGTTTTTGAGGCAGGAAACAAGATTTATGCTGACATCGCAGGTGAGCAGGATTTTATTTTACAAAGTTTTCGTACGAGACGGGAAAAGGTTGAGGAAATAGGTGTAACTTTGACGCATTCTGTTGCTTACGAGTCGTTTTTAATTGATTTAATCGCTAAAAATTTTTTAGACCAAAGTACACAATATCAACGCATTGAAACTTTTTATCATGTTGAAAAAGGTGTTTTATCTGGCGGATCGCGTTTTACCATGCGATTAAGCAGTTATTACAAAGTTTACCGTGTCAGTGACGGACAATTGATTGAGGCAAAGCCTTTTGAATTAAGCAAAATTGTGAATTTGCCCTATGTTCGATCTGGACAAAAGTTTTACTTTGTCCCATATCCAGAAATTATTTTGTTTTACTTTACCTATCGTGCTTTAAACATAAATTCGTTTTACCTGTCGGATGAGTTCGACGCAGATATTTTTAAATCACCTAAAACTCAAGAATTTAACAGGATAATCCAGCAAGAACAAAGCAGAAAACGCCGCTTTTACCCGGAGTCTTATCGAAAAAAAGAAAAATTTTATATTCTCCTGCATGCCTTCGACCAACACGCACAGCAGGTTAATTACCTGATTACAGGAAATGATACTTATGGTTTAACAGCCCAATTAATGGCAGAATTTACCAGTCAAATCCTGAATCGTAATGACATCCCACCTGGCGTATTTACTCCATCTCAATTAGTTGACCACCAGCAGATTTTAGCAAAATTACCCATTGAAATTACAGAACAAAAAAATTTAAACATCAATTAGCTTGTAAAGTCTTAAAAATTCGATAAATTTAAGCAAACTAAAAATTTGATGCTATGACCAAACAAGAATTTCAAAAAGCTATACTTCAGGGCATTCCTGACGAACTGCCCGAACCCAAACCTTACGATCCTAACATTAATCACGCTCCCAAACGGCGTGTGCCACTCACTAAAGAAGAGAAAAAATTAGCTGTCAAGAACGCATTGAGATACTTTCCAAAAAAATGGCATAAAATCCTGGCGCCTGAATTTGCCGAGGAACTTAAGAAATACGGACATATCTACATGTACCGTTTTCGTCCCGATTATCCAATGTATGCACGGCCTATTGACTGGTATCCAGCTAAAACCAAACAAGCAGCGGCTATCATGCTTATGATTCAGAACAACTTAGACCCGGCAGTTGCGCAGCATCCACACGAATTGATTACTTATGGCGGCAATGGAGCTGTGTTCTCCAACTGGGCGCAGTACTTGCTCACTATGAAATATTTAGCAGAAATGACCGACGAGCAAACTCTGGTGATGTACTCAGGACACCCACTTGGACTGTTTCCTTCGCATAAATTTGCACCACGTGTTGTTGTCACAAACGGCATGATGATTCCAAATTACTCTAAACTTGAAGACTGGGAGAAATATTATGCTCTCGGCGTAACTCAATATGGTCAGATGACAGCTGGTTCGTACATGTACATTGGTCCGCAAGGCATTGTGCATGGCACCACAATCACTGTTTTAAACGCTGGACGAAAAGTAAAACCTGAAGTCGGCAGCAACTTAGCCGGTATGCTCTTTGTCTCTTCGGGACTCGGTGGCATGTCTGGCGCACAACCTAAAGCTGCAACAATAGCTGGAGCTACGTCAATTGTTGCAGAAGTCAATCCCAAAGCTGCCCAAAAGCGACTCGAACAGGGCTGGCTTCATGAACTTTACGACGACGTGGACCAGGCAATTGACAGGGCTTTGGAAGCTCAGAAAAATAAAGAACCTCTGTCGGTCGGCTATTTTGGAAATGTGGTGACTTTATGGGAGAGATTAGTCGAACGCGGCATAAAAGTCGATCTTGGCTCTGACCAGACATCGTTGCATAACCCTTACTCTGGCGGCTATTACCCGGTAGATTTGACTTTTGAAGAAGCTAATCAAATGATGGCTGACGACCCAGAACGTTTTAAAGAATATGTGCATAAGTCACTTCGGCGTCAGGTTGCTGCAATTAATGAAATGGCTAAGCGTGGCATGTATTTCTGGGATTATGGCAATGCTTTCCTTTTGCAGGCAAGCCGCGCAGGTGCTGATATTTTGAAGCCTGATGGAACATTCAAGTATCCGTCGTATGTCGAAGATATAATGGGACCGTTGTTCTTTGACTATGGATTTGGTCCGTTTCGTTGGGTTTGCACTTCTGGCGATCCTGGGGATCTGGAGAAGACTGACCAGATAGCTCTTGAAGTTATGCGTGAATTGGCTCAGAAAGCTCCTGACCGTATCAAAAATCAGATGCAGGACAATATCCGCTGGATTGAAGAGGCTGGTAAAAACAACCTGGTTGTAGGGTCGCAGGCTCGTATTCTTTACAGTAATGCAGAAGGTAGGATTAAAATTGCAGCTGCTTTCAACAAGGCTGTTGCCAGTGGCTACATCAGTGCGCCGATTGTCATTGGCCGTGACCATCACGATGTTTCTGGTACAGATTCGCCGTTCCGTGAGACTTCGAATATTTACGATGGAAGCCGTTTTACAGCTGACATGGCAGTTCATAATGTGATTGGCGATGCTTTTCGTGGGGCAACCTGGGTTTCGTTGCATAACGGCGGTGGCGTAGGTTGGGGAGAAGTCATTAACGGTGGCTTTGGAATGGTTTTAGACGGTAGCAAAGAAGCGGATTTGAGGCTGGAGATGATGCTGTTCTGGGATGTAAATAATGGTATTGCCCGCCGTGCATGGGCAAGAAATGATGGTGCGTTGTTCCAGTTGCAAAGGGCAATGCAAGACGAGCCGCTTTTGAAGGTAACTGTCCCGAATCTGGCTGATGACGACGTTGTCGAAGGTTTGTTTTAGTTAAAAGTGTTTTTGTTTAAATGCGTTTTTACGTTTAAATTTTGTTTAATGTTGAAAAAGAAAAAATTATTCGCAGGGTAAAACCGGTTTAGGACGTTGGTCCGTATCTTGGGCGATATGGGGCTGGCACAGTTAGATATATTTTATTTGCGCCAGCCCCATATTTCGTATGGTACGATTTGATTTGATGCTCACGAAGTTCGCTCAATTAAGGCAATTCGTAGTAATGGTCTAAAGCTTCCTGAAAATCAACATGAAACGTAATGTCTGGTTCAGTGAGGATTAGATACATTAGAACCCCGGTAAATGCTACTGCGATAAAAGCTAAAAAAATTAAGAAGGCATATTTTACAATAGTTTTCAATAATGCCAAGATAAAAAAGTTGAAGGTTAAACTATTTTTTAGATTGATTACTGCTTTCAGCTTGCCGATAAATTGTGAAATAGTATAAAAAAAAATTGAAATGGAAGTCAGGAACACCCATCCAAACAGTATAATGCGGATAATGCCAATTAGAGTCTCAAACATTTTACGATATTTTTAAGGTTTGCTGTAATTAACCGAATTTTCGTGAGAATTTCTACATAGGTGCCAAATTCTAAAAGTTTTCTGTGAATTTTCTTAGAAATATCTTGCTCGTAGTTTAACTTTTTTTAAACAATAAGTAAAATCTTAGATAAACGTAAAATTTTATAACACTCAAAGTGTAAATTTTAACAATTGGCTTATATTGAAAAGCGAAAAAAATTTAAAATTCGTTTTTTTGCATTAAATTTGTAAAATACGGAAAGAATTAACATAAAAACACCTCGAATGCCTTATAAAGTCTTATTAGCCGAAAACGATAAAATCGCTATAAAATACCTTGAGAGTATTTTAGAAGACGAACAAAAGTTTACTGTCTATAAAGCATTTGACGGCAAACAAGCTTTAGATTTAGCCAAACAACTAACACCTGACATTATAATTGCCAATATTAACCTCCCTTTGACTGATGTAACTGATTTTGCGCATCAGGTAAAAAAAATTCTGCGCATTTCCCAAATCCCGATTATTGTAACTTACACAGATGGAGATGAACAACTGGTTATGCGAGCTATCAATAATGGTATAACTGATATTATTCGCAAGCCTTTTAATCGTTTGGAACTTTTAGCACGTGTCAATGCAGCCATTTCTTTTGCTGAAGCTATACGGGAAAATATTTATCAAAAAGAACGAATTGATTTTCATGTCGATGAATTAAACAAATTATCATTAATCGTTCGAAAAAGCGCAAATTCTGTGATTATTTTCTCGCCAGACGGAGAACTGGAATGGGCTAACGAAGGCTTTAAGCGTATTTACGGCTATGAATTTGAAGAATTTAAACAAAGATTTGGAGCTAATCTGCGTGAAGCATCGCCAAATCCCGACCTTTCTATGAAAAAATTTAACGAGGTTTTAGAAACAAAACAAAGCGTTAGTTATGTCAACTCTTTCATTACTCCTTCTGGACAAAAAAAATGGATTCAAACAACATTAACTCCTATTTTCGAAGGCTCTGAAATTGAAAAAGTTATCGCTATTGAGACCGATATTACCCGCGAAAAAGAAGCTGAACTTACGTTGCTGCGCAAAAACAAAGAAATGGAAAAACTTACTCAAGAACTGCGCGAAGCCAACGAAAAATTAAAAAGACAACAGCAACTCATTATCGAAGAACGCAAAAAAACTGAGGAGCTTTTAGACAATATTTTGCCGCATTATGTTAGCAACCAGCTTAAAAGCATTGGTTATGCACGGCCACGTAGCTATAAAATGGCTACTGTGATGTTTACTGATTTCAAAGGCTTTACAAAAGCATGCGAAAATCTCAAACCTGAACAAATTGTTTCTTACCTGCATACGTTTTTCTCTGTTTTCGACGATATAATTGTCGAACATTATGTCGAGAAAATCAAAACAATCGGCGATGCTTACATGTGCGTTGGCGGAATACCGCTGCGAAACCGCAGTAACCCTTTTGACGTAGTTTTGGCTGGACTTAAAATTCAATATTATATTACGCACCTTGATGAATTTGACGTTGAAAAGAAATTACCACGTTGGCAATTGCGGGTTGGAATTCACACCGGCCCATTAGTCGCCGGGGTAGTGGGCAAAATTAAATATGCTTATGATGTTTGGGGCGATACTGTTAACATTGCTAAACGTATGGAGTCGGCTTGTGAACCTGGTAAAGTCAATATTTCCGGAGCTACTTACGAAAAAATAAAAGACTTTTTCGACTGCGAGTACCGTGGAAAAATCGAAGTTAAAAACCGCGGAGCAATTGACATGTACTACGTTAAAGGACTTAAAGAGGAATACGCTGCAGATGAAACCAGAATTAAACCCAATGAAAAATTTCAAAAGTTCTACAATTCGCTGTAAATCAATCTTTTATTGCGAAATTTTTTAGCTCTTCCAGCCTTTTCAAAGCCTGTTCTGCACTCTTTACATCTGGAAATTTGAGCATGAGTTTGCCGTGTTTCTCCTTGAATTCTAAATCCTTTCGACTGGCAATATACTGCAAAATGTTTCTAAACAGCTCAGAATCGTAAAAAGCAGAATTTTTGTCTGACACAAAATAACAGAGCATTGTACTGTTTTTCAGGACGATTTTTTCTATAGCCAGCTCAATAGCCAGCCATCTGAGACGCACAATGTTAATCAGCTCGTAAACCTGTTTTGGTATGCGGCCAAATCTATCGCGGAGATTTTCGATAAATTGGTCTAATTCCGTTTGCGAGGTCAGCTTGTTTAATTGGCTGTACAGGCGTAACCGTTCTGTTTCGTTATTGACGTAATCTGCAGGGATTAAAGCATCTAAATCAGTTGAAATCTGGCAGTCAGCGATGTATTTAGCCTGTTGCTGTGGACTGCTTGATTCTTTGAAAATATCGCGGAATTCTTCGTTTTTAAGCTCAATGACAGCTTCTTCCAGGATTTTGCGGAAAGTATCGTAACCCATTTCGTTTATAAACCCGCTTTGCTCTGCACCTAAAAGGTTACCAGCTCCGCGTATATCCAGATCTTGCAGAGCAATGTTAAAGCCGCTTCCCAGCTCGACAAATTCTTCGATGGTTTTTAGGCGGCGCCGCGCCGTTTGAGTTAACTGAGTTTTTGGCGGCGCCAGCAGATAGCAAAAAGCCTGTCGCTCGGAGCGCCCTACGCGGCCTCGTAACTGGTATAGGTCACTCAGCCCAAATTTGTGTGCGTCGTTGATGATTATTGTATTTGCATTTGGAATGTCTAAGCCATTTTCGATTATGCTTGTGGTAACCAGTACATCATAGTCGTAATTGATAAAATCGCTCATTATCTTTTCAATGTCAGCAGGTTTCATGCGTCCGTGTGTAATGGCTATGCGGGCTTGCGGACAGACTTCAGATATTACTTCGGCTATTGCTGGTAGAGTGTTTATGTGATTGTGTACGAAAAATACCTGGCCGTTACGGTTGAGTTCGTAACAAACAGCCTTTTTGATGATTTCTTTGTTAAAAGTATAAAGCTCAGTGATAACAGGCCGTCGGTTGGGTGGAGGAGTGTTGATAATCGACAGGTCACGCGCGCCCATTAGCGAGAATTGCAGTGTGCGTGGAATCGGTGTAGCTGTGAGTGTGAGTGTGTCAACGTTGACCCGCAGTTGTCTAAGTCGCTCTTTGGCTGCGACACCGAATTTTTGTTCTTCGTCAATTATGAGGAGTCCTAAGTCTTTGAATTTTACGTCTTTGCTCAGTAGCCGGTGTGTGCCTATAATAATGTCGATTTTGCCTTCTGCTAACTTTTTTAGAGTTTCTGTTTGTTCTTTTTTCGTCTTTAGCCGTGAAAGAAAATCGACTGTTACGGGAAAATCTTTGAGTCGTTCGCTGAAGGTTTTATAATGTTGCAAAGCCAGCACTGTAGTAGGGCAGAGGACCGCCACTTGTTTGTTGTCAGCCACGGCTTTAAACGCTGCCCGTATTGCAATTTCTGTTTTGCCAAAACCAACGTCGCCGCAAATCAGCCTGTCCATTGGCACTGGTTTCTCCATGTCGGCTTTGACTGCGCGTGTAGCTGCCGCCTGGTCAGGTGTGTCTTCGAACATGAATGAAGCTTCCAGCTCTTCTTGAAGGTAAGTGTCTGCGCTATATGCAAAGCCTTTTTCTTGCATGCGTTGGGCATATAAGGCTATCAGGTCTTTGGCAATGTCTTTGACTTTTTTCTTGGTCTTTGATTTGAGATTTTTCCAGGTACTTGTGCCTAATTTATGGATTTTGGGTTCTTCGCCTTCTTTGCCTTTGTATTTTGAAATTTTGTGAAGTGAGTGAATCGGTACAAAAACTGAGTCTCCGTCTTTGTAAACTATTCGTATGACTTCCTGTTTTTTGCCATTATTGGTTATCGTGGTTAAACCAGCAAATTTGCCGATGCCATAGTCTATGTGTACAACATAATCCCC
>WFZV01000138.1 GCA_015489395.1 Bacteroidales bacterium | reverse complement strand
ATTTTAGTAATGGGTATCAGGCTATAGCGGGCATGATTTTAACTGATTTTCGTCCTTCCCGTTTCTTTATAATTCTTAGCCAGAGAGATTTAAGGATACTTTGACTTTTTATCCATTGGCTTTTGGTTAAATACGGCATTGTTTGCCATATCTCTTGCCAATCCGACAAAATCACCCTGTCGATATAAATCACAGTCTGCACATGCTTTGGTCGATAGTCAATGTCGAATAAGTATTTGAGAAAATCTGGATTATTTTCAAAAGCAAATCGCAAAGAAGCCCAGAATTTAGCATTCAATTCCATAAACACATAATCGTCACGCTTTGTACAGTATTTAAATTCTGTCAAGCCCCAGCCCGAGTAGTTAAAAACCTTAATTATTCGCTCAGTGTAGTCTATCAAGCGTTTGTCCTGCACCTGAGTAAGAATAACCCCACTTCCACCGTGATATGGATAACTGATTATTTCTTTTTGTGGAAAGACTGTCAGTAATTTACCATTCTCAGCAAGAAAGCCTACAGAGTAAGTGCCTTTAGACCATATAAACTCCTGAAAAAATATCCCCTCATCATTGACTCTCTCAAGGTCCAACTCGTTACGTATAATTCCGCGTCGCGAATAACCCTGCTCGTAAAGGGATTTGTAAAAGACAGGAAAAGTAGTTATCTCTGATTTTTTCAGGTAAGTAATTGGAGCTGGAACTCCTACCGAACGAACCAGTTGTATTGATAGGATTTTGTCAAAGGCTTTTAAATTGTTTTTTGTATAAGTTATTTTTCCTATGGTTAAACTGCCATAACGTTCTACATAGCTACGGGTACTATCTGCACCAGAAGGGATGATTAAGTCGTAATCGTCAAAATTATCGATTATAGTCTGATCGGTATAAAAAAATTTGTATTGTTTTGTTGCTTTCAAAAATCTTGACAAAGCTTTTGCCTGGTCTTTATGTCCCTCTAAGAAAATAACCTTCTTCACTTTTATCGCTTAACATTAACTTATTTGCC
Source organism: Bacteroidales bacterium (assembly GCA_015489395.1). Taxonomy (GTDB): domain Bacteria; phylum Bacteroidota; class Bacteroidia; order Bacteroidales; family S143-33; genus S143-33. The sequence continues at coordinate 1,458 of WFZV01000138.1, read as the reverse complement.
CTATAGAAGCAGAACAAAAGTAAGTTTTAAAACAAAAAACACAAAATTTTGGTTTAAATTTTGTTGCTTCTTAAAAGAATATTTTTAATCTTTAAATCAAAAAAATTTCAGTATCGTGGCAACTCAAATCATTGACGATAGCCTATTCGATAAAGCGTTTAATCTCTTCTCTCGTATTGAAAATCAAGACTTTGAATACGTTTACCGTGGTTTTTTCTCGCATAATATTTCGAAAAAAATCCTTTCCCTGGCAGATGTCAATATTCAAAAAACTTTAGGCCAAAGTACTTTCCAGAAGCGTATTTACTACATAATGGTCGAAGGTCTGCAAAACATTACCATGCACCAGGACGAAATCGAAGAAGGTCTGGACAAATACCCAGGAATTTTCGCAATACAAAAGCAAGGACACTATTATTATATAACTACAGGCAACCTCGTTCTCAACGAAAAAATCCCTCCACTGAAAGAAAAAATCGAACAAATAAACAAATTAGACAAAGAAGAACTCAAACAACTTCACAAAGAAATTTTACGTAGCGGTGTTATTTCCGAAAAAGGCGGAGCAGGTTTAGGCCTTATCGAAATGGCGCGTAAATCAGGCAATAAACTGGTAGCAAGTTTTGAACTGGTTAACGAACAATACTCCTATTTTTACTTACAAACCAAAATTCCAACCACTAAAAACGTCCCGATAGAAGAAGATAACCCCGAAAATATGCGAAAAGCCCTCCGCTCAATTAAAAAACTACACATCACGCTCAATGTCGAAAATATTTTGCTTTACTTTAATGGCTTTTTCACTCAAGAAAACCTGCTTAACCTGCTTTCTATCATTAAAGGACGAATGAACTTATCACTTACAACTATCCGCCTGTCCAACATTATGGTCGAAATGATCCAGAACATCATCAAACACGGCGAAAAAGACCCTAACAACAAAGGAGTTCCTGGAATTTTCTTCCTTCGTCAATTAGATAACGGTGATTTTGCTCTTATCTCTGGCAATTACGTCAACAAAAAACAAAAACATATCCTCGAAGAAAAACTTAAATTCATCAATACCAGCTCTATAGACGAAATTAGCGAAATGTATGACCGGGTCCTTTTAGATATGGATAACTTCGATGCTATTCACACTGGACTGGGACTGTACGACTTGAGAATAAAAAGTCCAGAAAAATTGCAATATAAATTTCTTAAAATCGACGAGAATCGCTATTTTTACATACTCCAAACTATCATAAAAAACAAAGACTAAATGGAACCTCTGATTTTACAAGCGACCGAGGATACACCAGAAGTTATACTTAACCCCGATGAAAACATCTTCCGTATTGCAAGAATTTCCGTTCCTGAAGACGCTTACGAATTTTACCGCCCTATTATTGAATGGCTCCGTGAATATGCTAAAAACCCTTTACCTGAAACTACTTTCGAATTTGACCTGGAGTATGT
>WFZV01000137.1 GCA_015489395.1 Bacteroidales bacterium | reverse complement strand
CTATTGTACAATGGCTGTTGTAATTACAGGATACGACCTGACTATCGATAAGTTAGTCCGGGTCGCCCGTTACGGTGAAAAAGTCGAACTCCATCCTGATGCTTTAGACCGTATTAAGAAATGCCGTGCTATGCTGGAGAAAAAAATCCAGGCTAAAGAAATTATGTACGGCGTTAATACTGGAATTGGCGAATTTTCTGAAATTGTCCTCACTGACGAGCAAATCAAGCAGTTTCAGAAATATTTGATTTACAACCACTCAGCAGGTATCGGCGACGCAATGCCCGTTGAATGGGTACGTGCTGCTATGCTAAGCAGAATTAACGTACATGCTCACGGCCATTCAGGAATTAGACCTGAAATAACTCTTACTCTGGTCGAAATGCTCAACAAAGGCGTTACGCCTTATGTATGCAAAAAAGGCTCTGTAGGCGCTTCTGGCGACCTCGCTCCAATGGCTCAAATCGCTCTTACACTCCTGGGCGAAGGATATGCGTTTTATCACGGAAAACTACTGCCTGCTCGCACTGCTTTTCGTGAAGCTGGTATAAAAATTCCAGGACTTAAAGCTCGCGACGGATTGGGCGTTATCAACGGTTCTAACGTGCTTACTGCTATGAGCGCTTTGTTTTTATACGATGTAAACCGCTGGCTGAAGCAAGCAGAAATTGCTGCTGCCATGAGCATGGAAGCCCTTAAAGCCAATATGCACGTGCTAGACTACAGAATTCACAAGGTGCGCGGATTCCCTGGCGCTATACGAAGTGCAAGAGTCCTGCGAAAATTAGTTGAAGGTGGCGATTTGGCTAATTTTAAGCTCAAAACCCGCGTACAGGACGCTTACTCGATTCGTTCTACTCCGCAGGTTATCGGCGCTGCTCACGATGCTGTACGTTGGGCCTGGCAACAGGTTGAAACAGAATTAAATGGCGTGGGCGATAATCCGTTGTTTTTCCCTGACGAAAACCTCCAGCTTTCTGGTGCAAATTTCCAGGGTACGCCAATTGCTGTGCCTATGGACATGGTTGGTTCCACTGTCACAATGGTCTCTGTATTGAGCGAACGGCGTTTAAACCGTCTGAACAATCCTGCTTTGAGTCAGGGATTGCCCCCGTTTTTGACAAAAGGCGCAGGCATGTTCTCCGGTCTTATGCTTAGCCAATATACTGCCGACATGCAAATCGTTGAACAAAGGATTTTGTCTGCTCCTGCTTCCATTCAGTCTATCCCTGCTGCTGCTGACCAGGAAGATTTCGTATCAATGGGCATGAATACTGCTTTGAAAAACTGGCAAATCCTGGATAATGCTTATGGTGTACTGGGAATAGAGTTTATGGCGGCTGCACAAGCTATGGATTTTCGAGATTATAAATTCGGTCACGGTACACAATTGGCCCATGACGTAATTCGTAAATACGTGGACTTCCTGGACGAAGACCGCCCGCTTTACCGCGATCACAACACAATGAAAGAACTTGTCAAACGCGGCGAAATTTTAGACACTGTCGAACAGGCTTTAGGAAGCCTCGACTGGATTGACGATGATTTTACCAAAATTCCATAAACCATCATTTGTGCTGACTGTCTAAATTTTTCTGTAAATTAATGTTCAAAAAGCTTTGTTTTGAGCGAAAGAAGGCGGGTCAAATCACAGATTTGACCCGCCTTCCGTGTTTTTTAGCTTTTTTCGCTAATATGACCAAAGCAGCTATTTGTAGATCGGCTGCCAATCGCCAAATGCTTCATTAACCACAAACGTCTGTGGCTCAGTGACATAATGAATGTTGCTGTTGTACGTCCAATCAAGGTATTTTGAGCCACCGCCTCCTTGAGTCGTGATTAAAAATCTGCGCGATAAATGTCCGATAAATCTGGCCTGGTCTGCAGGTAATTTTTGATCGCCGCCAGACGGGTCAACCGGAACCCATCCGTAGCCCGGCATATAAACCTCAACCCAGCGATGATATACATCATCCAGGGCCGTGGCTTCGCTTCTTTCTGCTACTGACCCTACGTAACGCGCTGGTACTCCAGCAGCCCGGCACATAGAAATAAAAACAAACGAATATTCCGAACACGACCCATTGCCACGGGCAAGCACGGTAGGCGCTGTATTCCAGCCGCCTACCCGTTCGTAATACATGTGTTTACGTACATAGTCAAAGATTTTTCGAACCACCCAGTAAACGTTTTGTTCGTCTCCAACTGCTTGTTTAACAGCTTTTTGTATTATCGGGCTGTGATATTGATATTTGTCTTCGTCAATCAGGTATTGTTTTTTCAGGTTTTCCGGTATCTGTGAAAGTGTGCCAACTTTATCCGGAAAAATAAAATATTGAACGTCATACAACTGAGCGTAAACTGTCATCACTGCTTCGACCTTTTGACCAGGTTTTATGTTTTTAAAATGGTAATGTGCTACTTGTTGCCCCCATTGGTCTGTTAATTTGTCTGTTAGGTTTTTAGAGAATTCGATTTTTTGAATTTTTTGGTTAATCCGGTCGCGTGGAATTGCAATGTAAATGTCCATTGATTTAACCATGCCCGGACCGTAGTTCATAGCCTCGTGTGTGAATGTCAGTTGGGCGATACGTTCTTTGCCTATTTTGAATTTTTCGTCGTCTTTGCGGACAACTTGAAAGATCTTATCAGCCTGGCTGTCACTAATCCACAGCGTTTTTCCGTCCCAGGCAAGCCCCCTTGCAAACTCTTCCGGAGTTTTGGTTATTAGAATGACCAGACCTGTTGTAGGGTCGACCATATAAAGCTCATTTCTGACATGGTCTGCAACCCACAGATATTCCCCGTCATAGGTCAAGCCTGTGCCATGTCCTGCCGGGTCCTGAAATTCTTTTATTGTCGTACCATCGTGTTGGTCAAATTGTATTAATTTATGTGTCTGTGCGTCAATCACCCATAAATATTTACCGTCCCATGCGAGGTCCTGAGGTCTTGAGAAAGGTAAGTCAATGGTTGCCAGTACAGTTCCGTCTTCAGGATCGATTTTATACAGCACGCCAGCGTGAAATTCATCGCCTTTCATAATCCCGCCACGGTCATCGGTTGCCCACAAGTATTTTCCGTCCCATGCCAGACCTTTTATCCAATATCCCGGTGCTTTTAATGTTTTAATTACTTTACCGGTTTGTGTATCAAGTTGGTATAATAAGTCTGTTTTGCGGTCTGCAAGCCATAAATATTTCCCGTCATAGGTTAAACCTGTTGCAAAATGACCAGGAGTAGAGAAGAAGTGTATCACTTTGCCGGGATATGTGAATCCCTGAAAACTTAAGAAAATCGTTAAGGTTAAAATTATTAGTTTTCGCATGGCTTTTGGTTTAAATTTGTTTTGTTTTTATCCAAAATAAAAATTTTAGACTTATACTTAAAATTAATTTCTATTTTTCATGGTTAAAAAATCTGGCTTTAAATCGTTTATCCGCAGAAAAATTTTACTAAAATTGCAGATTTTTTACTGAAAGTCTTATCTTTGTACGATTGTCAAATCCGAAAAATTTTTTAACAAATGATTACGATTACTTTACCTGATGGCAGTAAAAAGCAATATCCAAAAGGAATTACCGGTCTCGAAATTGCTAAAGATATTAGCCCACGGTTGGCTAAAGAAGCTTTAGCTATTGGCGTAAATGGCCAGGTTTGGGACCTGACAAGACCTATTGAAAACGATGCTCAAATAAAAATCTATACATGGGACGACCCCGAAGGAAAACATACTTTCTGGCACACTTCTGCACACCTGATGGCTGCTGCCCTGGAAAAACTTTATCCTGGAATTAAATTCGGTATTGGACCCGCTATTGAAAACGGCTTTTATTACGATGTCGAATTACCCGAAGGCACAACTATATCAGAAAAAGATTTTGACACAATCGAGCAAACTATGCTCGAAATCGCACGGCAAAAACACCCTCTTAAACGTTACTATATCGAAAAACAAAAAGCCCTCGAGTACTACAAACAAAAAGGCGATCCTTATAAAGTCGAATTAATCAATGACTTACAGGACGGCGAAATAACTTTTTACGAATTAGGTGAATTCACTGACTTGTGCCGTGGCCCGCACTTACCTCACACTGGTTACATCAAAGCAGTGAAACTCCTTAATATCGCAGCAGCTTACTGGCGCGGAGATGCTTCACGACAGCAACTTACCCGTATTTACGGCATTTCGTTCCCAAAACAAAAAATGCTTACCGAATACCTGCAGATGTTAGAAGAAGCTAAAAAGCGCGATCATCGAAAAATCGGCCGTGAATTAGAACTGTTTTACTTCTCTTCGCGCGTTGGACAGGGTTTGCCAATGTGGCTGCCGCGTGGTACTGTCTTGAGAAATAATCTAATCGATTTCCTTAGCCAATTACAACGTAAATACGGCTATCAACAAGTAGTTACTCCTCATATCGGGAACAAAAATCTTTACGTGACATCAGGTCATTATGCTAAATACAAACAGCATTCATTCCAGCCTTTCACTACTCCCGAAGGCGATGAGGAATACATGTTAAAACCTATGAATTGCCCGCATCACGTTGAAATTTACAAAATGAAGCCTCGTTCTTACAAAGATTTACCTCTTCGCCTGGCTGAATTCGGTACTGTCTATCGTTACGAGCAAAGCGGTGAATTACACGGACTTACACGCGTTCGTGGTTTTACTCAAGACGATGCACATATTTTCTGTACGCCTGACCAGCTCAAAGACGAATTTAAAAAAGTGATCGAAATTGTCCTTTACGTGTTCGAAGTCTTTGGCTTTAAAGACTATACAGCTCAGGTTTCATTACGAGACCCGGATAACAAAGAAAAATACATCGGCAAGGACGAAAACTGGGAAAAAGCCGAAAAAGCTATTATTGAAGCTGCTAACGAAATGGGACTTAAAACAACTGTCGAATTGGGCGAAGCTGCTTTTTATGGACCTAAATTAGACTTTATGGTGCGTGATGCCTTAGGCCGTAAATGGCAATTAGGCACTATTCAGGTCGATTACAACTTGCCCGAACGTTTCGAATTGGAATACATTGGCGCAGACGACAAACCTCACAGACCTGTTATGATTCACCGTGCGCCATTTGGCTCCCTCGAACGTTTTGTCGCAATTCTTATTGAACATACTGCCGGTAAATTCCCGGTTTGGCTGACTCCTGAACAAGTTGCAATTCTGCCAATTAGCGATAAATTCATCAATTACGCTGAACAGATTTACGAAAAATTAGACAATGCCCGTATTCGTGCATTTATCGATTACCGTAACGAAAAAATTGGTCGTAAAATCCGCGATGCAGAAGTTAAACACATCCCATACATGCTCATCGTAGGCGAAAAAGAAGCTCAAAATAATACAGTATCTGTTCGACGCCAGGGACAGGGCGACAAAGGCTCGATGTCCATTGAGCAATTTATCCTGCTCATCAACGATGAAATGAACAAAGAGAAAATACCCGAACGTCTCGAAGAATTACGCCAGATACGTCTCCAGTCACAAAATAGCTAAATTTTTTACGATAATTTCTGTTTCTACAGAATAGCCATTTTTGTTTCGTATTTAAATATCGGCGCAAAACCCGCATTTTCAACAACTTTGTGCGTTAAAGAAACACGGCTGGCCAACGGCCAGCCGTGTTTGTAATTTTAAAGGCAAATCGAAAAATCTGCTTAGTAAGTCAAAACTCCAATACTACCAATCGATATCAACGTTTAAGTATTCGTCAGTAACTTGCTCTAAGTTCGAATACAAACGCTCAGCAAATGTGCTTATCCAATCGTACGAATCATCGCGATAAACGATTTTCAAATCAACGTAAGAGTACTGGTAGTTATCATCTTGTTCTGTGTGGACAGCCCAAAGACCATCAGCAATCGAACGTCCTGATTTGGTTTTAAATGAAATAACTGTGTGTTGATTCAAGAAATCGCAAGTTTGCTCGTCGTCGTAATCATAAACTTCATCCCAGTTTGTTCCTTGGAAGTTGTAAGTTATGTCTGTTTTTAAATCGAAAAATCTTGCATTAACTTCGCCATGGTCAAATTCGTAGAGATTTTGTGTGAAATAAGCATCTACTGTTATGTCTTCCAATGTTTTTAGACCATAAGTGATGTTCAATGATGCTGTTATATGCCAATTACTTTTGTCATAAGTGTGTGTGTAATTGATTTTAGTCTTTTCCACTTTTGCTGAAATATTCATGTTTATAGGATCGTAATCAGAATCATATTTTATTTGCCCTTCAAATTCCATGATTTTTTTACCATCCTGGGTTAAAGTAAAGGCAAGGCTAAGAGGCTCACAATCACTGACATGAATGTCGGTTATTGTAAGTACCACGTTGTTTGTTGTACCTGTGCTGTCAGATGGAAATTTCACAATAAGTTTGTCAGATGGATTTCCTACGTTATAATCCCAGGATTGTTTCGAGGCATTCCATTCTATTGTACCAGCAATGTCGCTTACGTTGAAATTACAATCGTCAAAATTTTTTGCGGCATGGCTTTTTTTAATAGGATTAATGACAAATTTTTTGATAATTTGCTTTTCGTAAGCTATGAAAAATGGATTCAAATAAGAAGTTGGATTAAGCAAAACCATGCTATTTTTAGCCCTTTTGGACGAAACAGTATCAATGTGGTGTGGGGCAAAATAAAGTAGTGTCCTTGCTACATCTGCTGGCTTTGAAGTCAGAAAACCTTTGTATTGTTGCGTGATGTTATCGATTGTCTCATCGAAGATTTGACGCCCTTTTTTAGGACTAACACTACAACTGCTAATTAAAATTAGCAGGATGGCTACAATTGAGGTGGGTTTTAGGATTTTCATTTTTAAGAAATTTTGATTTATTTTTGTTTATTTTTATCTAAATCTTGCAAAAATAATGCTAAAAGTCAAATAATTTTTTTTATTTGGTCAAAAAATCTTTTTAATTGCTAAGTTTTT
>WFZV01000136.1 GCA_015489395.1 Bacteroidales bacterium | reverse complement strand
TTGGCAGTGATGAACAAAGCAGCTTCGCCCCAGACCCCGACATTTCCAATATTTCCAGCAAAGTCAGCTCCCAGGATATGTTGACGGTAAAAGTCCAGGTTTGTATTTACATCAGCAAAGAAAGTAGGCGGATTTAATGTGTTGACAGTTAGGTAGATGTCGGAAGTTTTTTGAGTCGGTATGTAGTCATAGCCATAGACGTAACTTAGCGAATAATCGAAATTATATAAGAAGCCTTTGAAGCGTATGCCAGCGCTGAAACTGTTTTTGAAGCTATAAGCTGGCTGTGTAAGAGTGTCAGTTGTGGAATGCAAGCTGATATTACTTGGAAAATCAAGAGATTGCGGGTTTAAGGCATCTGCAAATACGCCGACGGGCATGCCAACAGGTTTGAAAAATGGCACAAAGACTGCTTCGATATAGTTGTCGTTGTTGATGTAGAAATCGGCTTTTGCAGCCAGTATCCCGCGTTTTCTGCCAAAGTCAAGTACGTCTTCGAAGTCGTAAGGGTTGAGGTTGTTTGTAGGATTAAATTTGTCAGCAGTACCCCAGGACATAATTTGCTTACCCAGTGTTAAGTCTAATTTTCCGTTGATTAAGCCGTACACAGTAACGTATGCCTGGCGAAGTTCTAAGTTCCAGGGGTCGGTGATGTTTTTGTTGTAAAGTTGTGATAGAGAGTAATATTTTGGCAGGCCGATGTTACGCAGCCAGACTTCTGAGTAAAATTTAGAGTTGTTTCCCACTTTTTTCTCGAGTTTTAAGTCCAGTCGGTTTTCGTTCCATGCCCAGTTCCAGTTTTTAGTGAGGATTCGCTGGTTTGAAAGGAATTGGCCGTAAATTTTTAGGTTTTGCTGATTGTCGGCCTGCTGTGCAAAAGCCGCTGTCAGTGAGGTGATTATTGCTGTGAGTAAAATTGCTATTCGTTTCATTTTTCTCTGGGTTTTAGGTTTTGTTTTTAGATGTTTTGAAGGTTTCTTGTGGTGAAAATGTTATCGCTAAGTCCCTGGTCGTACTTGACCTGTAATGTAGTCATGATAGTAGTATGCTGGGTTTTAAGGTCTTTAACAGTGATTTTTTTAGCTGTCCAGTATTTGCCGTTTTTAACGAATTGAGTTGTCATAGTTTTGATTTTGTGTCCGCCTTTATCGTAAAATTCAGCATAAACCGGTGTGTAATCAGATTTTTTGACTTTAAGAATAACTTTTGAATAAGGAGATTTCTTGTCTTTAGGTGTAGCTTGCAGCCAATAGTAATTATCGTCAGATTTAATAAGTTTTGCAGTGTAACGGTCTGAGTATTTTTTTGCTTCCATGTCGCTGTAACTAAGGTCAGTGCCAGCGAATTTTTGATTTTTTATACTCGAAGAAATACGGCGTACACGACCATAAGCTGGCATGTAAAGGTACATTACGTTATTTGGCAAAGACAGAATGCCAATGCCGCGGTAAGCTGCAGGCGTAATAAATCTAAACAATCGTTTATTTGTGCCTTTTTGCCAGAGTTCGCCGATTCTTTCCTGTTTCCTTCCGTGTTTGTCAATCAATGTGATTTTTAGTTTTTGATAAACGTCATTGGCTTGTGTTGTGACACGGTCAACTTTGTAAAGAATTTGTTGACCTGTTTGTGCTTTTAGATTTAAACCAAATACTAACAAAATTGCACTGGTTAGGATTAAAGCTTTTGTTTTCATGGCTAAATTTATTTTAGGTTTTGATTTTTGTTAAAGATTATGATTAAAGCTGGTAAAAGTGTTATGGCAGCTAATCCTGAGATGATCATTGAGAACGACATCATCAAACCAAAGTTCTTAATTGGTACGAGTGCAGAGAAAATCAATGTAAAGAAGCCTAAAGCTACCGACAGAACATTGATAACTATTGCATTTCCGCTAATTCGTATTGTTTCGATTATTGCTTTTTCAGGATTTTGATATTTGGCTAAAAATTCCCTATAGTGCGATAAAATGTGGATTGAATAGTCAATGCCAACACCCATTGTGACACTGGCTATTAAAACAGTCGAAACAGATAACGGTATGTGTACATAACCCATTAAACCGTAGGACGTTAAAAGCGTAAGCAGTAAAGGAGTAATTGCCATTAAACCATCTTTAAACGACCACATTACCAGCGATATAATCGCTATCATTAAAATTATTGCTAAAACCAAACTGCTGTACTGGCTTAAAATTATACTACTGTCTAATTTGCGATAAATCGACGGCAGTCCGGTAACAGCGATTTTAATATCTTTAGTAGAATGCTGTTTTGCGTATTTTTCCATTTTCCTGGCAAAATCATTGCTTGCCTTTGTGTCCAGAGAAGCAAATTGTGCCTGGATTACAGCTTCGTCTAAATCAGGAGAAACCAAACGGTCCATAACTTCCTGTCCGTCTAACAAAAACCACAGTTGCTCAATTTTTGCCCTGTCATCAGGTATTTTGTAGCCTTCTCCCATTGCGTTGTTCATCCTTTTAATCAAATCAGCAACAGACAGGACGTTTTTAACATACGGACTAATCGATTTCATGTATTGTTCTGTGCTATCCATGAGCTTTAAAAATTCTGGGTCCTGCACATCGCCTTTAAAAACAATAGTTATAGGCGAAACCCCACTAAATTTTTTGTCAACAATTTCCTGCGAAACCCTGATGGGCGAGGATTTTTTGAAATAACTAACCATGTCAACTTTTCGCTGGATTTTGGGTATGCCAAATGCAAAAATTAATGTGGCTATGGTCCAAATTGCTATTGTGAGCCGTGGATGATTGTAAATTTTTTGAGCAAAAGGCTCTAAAAACTTCTGAACCAGGCGCGTTTCTGGTTTATATTGCGACGAACGTTTGATGTGGAAAGTTGCAATCATCGCAGGTATAAAGATAACCGCGAGAATAAAAGCAAAGGTGATTCCTATTGCACTGAAAATTCCGAATAGTTTTATGCTTGTGAGATAAGATTTAAACACAAATGAAATAAAACCAAAAGCTGTGGTCAGATATGCCATAAACACAGGCGGAATAATGCCTGCCAGGGCTTCTGCCAATTCTTGCTCTGTGTAGTTTTTGACTTGTTCGTTAAATCTATTCAAAACATGAATCGAATAAGCAGTTCCAAGAGCGAGCAAAATAACAGGTATGATGTCAGAGATTATATCTAATTTGTTTCCAGTGAGATAAATCAATCCGATTGTCCAAATCGTCGAAATCCCCACAGTTAGCAAAGGCAAAACTACTCCACGAATCGAACGGAATCCCAGATAAAGCAAAACAATTATAATCAACGTAACGATGGGAATTAGTTTGGATAAATCTTTGATTATTAACGTGTTTGTGTCTTGCATCATGAAAGGAAGACCAGCGAAATACACTTTCTCGTGCAAATTCAAGGATTTGATTTTCTTACGGATAGCGCTGGCTATTTTTATGCGGTCTTTGTCAGATGCGATTTGCGCAATAATTGCTGTGGCTGTGGTATCTGTCGAAACAACCACTCCACGGTAGAGATCATCGCTGAAAACACGCTGTTTTAATGAGTCAAGCTGTTGCTTCGTTGTGGGTAAATTATACTCGTCAACTAATTTTCCGATTTCAATGCCCCATTGGGAGCTGCGAATGTCGATGATATTTGTTAAGCTGGTTACAGAGCTGATTCCCTGCATGTTTTCTAAGGTGTCGGTAATAGTTCGTACATCCTTGAGAACTTGTGGTGAAAACACGTTTTTGCTTTGCAGTATGATTATGCAAGAGTTGTTGCCACCATATTTGTTTCCGACGTAATCGTAAAGTTTGACCAGGGTATCAGACTGGGGTAATGATTTTAAAATGTCAGGCTCGATTTTGATTTTGGTTGAAAAATAGCCTAAAATAATCGTGATGATAGTGACCGATAGTATAATCCAAACTCTAAGTTTCACAACAGTTTTAGAGAGTGCGATTAATAGATTTTTAGCGTTTTTAGCCATTGTATTTTGGATTTATTTGTTTAGATTTTTAGAATAAAAACGTTTTTTGGTCGAAAATTTTTCAAAAAAAAGAACTAAGCTGTTTTAGCAGCTTTTTGCAATTCCACAGAAAAGAACGTCAAGCAAAAGGTCGATTTTAGTTTCAAAATTTGTGATATTATTTTCGATAAATAATGGTATTTCAAGGCCTTTTATTGCAACAGCAATAGCAAGAGCAATGTCGTCAACCTGGTCGTGAGTTATTGAAAGTTCGCCGTTCATTATGCCTTTGATAAGAATTTGTTTAATGGCTAAAAGTTCGAATTCGTCGTGTTTTCTACGGTATTTCTCAATGATTTCCAAATGCGACAGATAATCTTCTTTCATTACATTGTAGTAATTGACCAGCTGTTTGATCAGTTTGTACCGTTTTAAAACATATTCTTTAAGCAGCTGCCGAGAAGATTTATTCTGGTTTATGATTTTTAAAAGCTCTTTTTGAATATGATTACCTTCCCTTTCGATGACTGCAGCGAAAATGTCTTCCTTGCTTTTGAAATAATAATAAAGCGTACTTTTGCCACGCCTTGCTTCATTTGCTATAAGTTCCATTGTAGTTCGGTCATATCCAAACCGCGCGAATATCTTTTGTGCTATTGAAACTAAAGTGTCACGTATTAAGTCCTTATTCTTCATTCGTGAATTTTTCGAACAATTATTGTTTCTGTTCGACAAAGAACAAAATAATATTCAAAAATGGCAAGTAGTAATTTGTTAAATTATCTTATATCGTTAAAAATGTCGGGCGTCTTGTAAATTTATTAAAAGTGTTTTTTTCTTTATTTTTATTGAAAAAAACTTTCGATATGAACAAGTGGTCTCTTAAAGGCTTGACAGCACTAATTACTGGCTCCACAAAAGGTATTGGTAAAGCCATTGTCGAAGAATTTTTAAACCTAAGTGCAACAGTAGTTATTAATGCACGTAACGAGAAAGAAGTCAGTGAGTTAACCGTGCAATTGCGCGATAAAGGCTTTGATGTTTACGGCATAGCTGCTGATGTCTCGGACGAACAAGAACGTCGAAAAATTGTTGATTTTATTCAACAAAATATCGGAAAATTAGATATTCTGGTCAATAACGCTGGCACGAATTTTCGTAAACCTTCTGACCAGTACACAACAGAGGAGATTATGCAGCTTACAAATGTTAATTATATAGCGGCTTACCGCTTGAGTGTGTTGCTTTTACCTTTGTTGAAACAGTCTTCCAATGCTGCAGTTGTAAATATCGGTTCAGTTGCGGGCCAGGTTTTTATCGGCAGCGGTGTACCATATTCTGCAGCAAAAGCAGCTTTAATGCACATGACAACCATTTTAGGCATTGAATGGGCTAAATATTCAATACGCGTTAATGCAGTTGCTCCCTGGTACACACTTACGCCACACACAGCTAAAGCCCTGGAAAATGTGCAATATCGTCAACAGGTCGAGTTTTTAACACCAATTGGCCGCGTGGCTCAACCTGAGGAAGTGGCAGCTGTGGTAGCGTTTTTAGCAATGCCAGCATCTTCGTTCATAACCGGGCAGACGATAAATGTCGATGGTGCATTTACCAAACTTGGTTTTCCTTTGCATCGATAATTTTTTAGTTTACGTGAGCTAAAAATAGACGTACAATGAATTTGGCTTTTGGCTTTAAAGACTTACTAAAAATTTTTAGAATTGATTGAAGTAAAAAAACTCTGGAAATTCTTTAACGGGACAGCGGTTTTGCAGGACATAAATGCTGTTTTTGAGCCGGGAAAAATAAATATGATTATTGGCGAAAGCGGCTCAGGCAAAACTGTTTTGCTCAAATGTATCGTTGGGCTTTACAGACCAGAAAAAGGCCAGATTTTTTACGATGGACGAGAATTTACCTCTTCGTCAGACAAATTGCGTAAAGAGATTCGCCGCGAAATTGGCATGGTCTTTCAAGGCGGTGCATTGTTCGACTCGCTGACAATTCTGGAAAACGTGATGTTTCCCCTTGAAATGTTTACAAACTTAGACTACCAGTCGCGACGCAAACGAGCTATAGAAGCTTTGCATCGTGTAAATCTTTTCGATGTCGAAAAACTTTATCCTATCGAGCTGAGCGGAGGCATGCGCAAGCGCGTTGCCATTGCCCGTGCCATTGTCAACCGCCCAAAATACCTGTTTTTCGACGAGCCAAATTCCGGTCTCGACCCTATTACTGCGCGTGTTATTGACGATTTAATTGTGGAATTGTCCCGAGAATACAACACCACAACGATTATAAATACGCATGATTTGCAGTCTGTCCTTAGCATGAGCGAAAAAGTAATTTTTATTTACCAGGGACAAAAGTGGTGGGAAGGACAAAAAGAGCAAATCCTTAAGACAGAAAATGCTGAACTTAAGCGTTTTATAAGAGCTTCTGGCCTGTCAGAAATAATTTAACCCCACCAGTTAAAAAGTAAATATCGTGAGTGCGTTATGAACAAGGTAAGTGGTTATAAGTTATAAATTTTTCGTAGGTTGTCCAGGTTTTTCTGCAGAATTGGCGCCTGTTGTGTGAATTTTAAGAAAGATTGCAATGAGAATTGTTTTTGACTGATTTTTTGAAAGATTTTTTGGCTGTTCAAATGCCAGGCAATGTATTCTTGTTCGGTTTGTCTTGGTGTTGGCACTATAAGTGCTGTCCGTCCAAGGGCAACTAAGTCCATAAGGGTAGAGTAGCCGGCTCGCACAATGATGTATTTTGCGCCTTTTGTATATTGACAGAATTTTTCTCCGTCCATGTAAGACACCAGAGTGATGTTGTTGTAGTTTTGTTCGAAATTTTTTTCAGGTGCGCCGCTGGCAATAATGACTTTCCAATCTGTATTTTTGAATGTGTTGATGATTTTTTGAACAAAAATTGTTCTTTGTGGCTCAATACCAGAGACAATGCAAAAGATGTCGTATTCGTAGTTTGGCTGGCAATTGTAATGTTTAAACCGTGAAAGCAAACCAATGTAATAAGTGTTGGGATGGCAAAGTCGAAAGTGTGAAAGTTTTCCGCTCAAATTCGGTTCTAAAGCGTAATCTGGAATCCAATGCTCGTTATATTTGTTTATCAAACGGCAAACGTTCCAGAAAATAGTTGTGTCTAAAAATTGTACGGATTTAGGCAAATGGAAGTTAATCAGATGCGAAATAATAATGCTGTAAACTTTTTTGCTGCGAATGCCAAAGCGACTATCTGAAATAATAAGGTCAGGCTTTGTTTCTTTGAGGATTTTGGGCAGAAACAGTCGGTCTAAAAGGATGTTAATGAACATTTTGAGGAAAACCCAGGTAATTTTGAGATGAAAAGTTTTAGAACTGCGGCTGTAACGCAATGTAAGGTTAAACACTTTGTAAATTTTCATGTCAGGATAGCGCTGCTTGAAGTAATAATAACCCCGTCCGCTTCCAATTAAAGTAACTTTGTAATTGAGTGAGAGTAATCGATCGATAATTTCGCTGGTTCTTGTGGCATGTCCAAGTCCCCAGTCTAATGCGCTTATAAGTACGTGTTTTGACTCGTTTTTACCGGTAAGCATTTGTGTTGAATTTATAATTTAGCCCCATGAGAATGAAATAGGGCGAGCCAATGGCTAATTCGCCATAAAGGCCAAAGTGGCCCATATTTTTAGAAATGCCCAGGATTGTTAGCTGTACGTTTTCTAATGTAAAGTCGAATTTACCGCTGATGCTGTTATATTTATCGAGAGTTTTGTTGATGGCATTTGCAATAAAGCCGATTGAAACGTATTGGTTTACAAGTTTTTCTAAAACGTCAGTTGAAACAGCAGTTTTAACAGTCCAGAGCGATACGCCAAAATCAAGGTTCGAATAAAGTTGTGTTGACTGATGATTGATATAATAATATCGTCCGTTGATACTGAAATTCAGCTTGTTAATATCTACAGTTGCGTTTGCTAGGGTATCAAACCTACCAGCAGCATGAAAAGATTGATTCGTCAGTGAGATGCCCAGAGCCATGGATTTGTTCATGTTTACGAAGAATCCAGCTCGTAAAGCTGGTGTTACGTTTTTGTATATGTTAGCAGCTTTAAAAGCTTTGCGTGAAATCATGCCAATGCTACTGCCGCCAAGTCCAAATTCTAATTTGTATTTATAAAAATCGCTATGTTGTGCGGATAGGCTGTTCAACAGAAGCGCAAGAATCGAGATAGTTGTGAAGATTTTTTTCATTGGTAATGGTTTTTAGTGAAAAATTTTATGAAGTTTTACCTGTAATTTCTGGCAGGTGTTTAAATTCGAATAAAATTGATTGACGTTTGTAAATTTTTGGTTATAAGAAAAATCTGTGAATTTATAAGCTTTTTTTGGATTAAAACCTAAGTTTACGAAATATAGCCATTGTTTTGCCCAGAAAGGTACATTTAATCTTCTCATTTCCATGTTATTGGCGTAATCAGTGACTAATTTAACCAGGCTCTTGTCATGGAGTTCAATGGCAGTTTTAAGCAATAAAGTCAGTTTTTGATCGAAATTTTTTAGGCTTTTTGCCTGTGAAATCAGGTTTTGTGGCTCAATTAAAGGTTTTTTGACATGCGAAGCGGATTTAACCATAACATCTTTAACCAAATTATCATAATCATTTTTAGACGAAAAAAGAAAATATCTCAATCCCGAGAGTAGAGCTAATTTATAATGCTTTGTCAAAAAATAGCTGTATGTGACGTTAGAAAGGACAGCCGGTGCCATAGGGTGGTCAAGGTGCGAGAAAATAATGCTGTCGATTACCATTTCAGAATTACGCAAATTATCTTCGATAAGCGCAGGGTTATGTTGATTATTGATAAAAGTCAGGTATTTTGCTTCAACAGAGATGTAATTTTGTGCCTTTAAACTAAATAGACTTAAAATAAAAACAAGAGCGAAAAAAATTTTAGCGCGCATAGCCTTAAATTTTAAAATTTGACTTTAATACCGAGAGCAGGGTAAGGCTTGCCATCAAGGGAATTAACAGCTGAGAGCTGTAACTTCATCGAGTATTTATAACGAATCATGTTTTGTTTTTTTTCTAAAACATACTTTCCGTGTATAATGTCGAAAAAGTAATTAGCCATTACAAATCCAGCTTCAGCCCAAAGCACGTTACCATTTATCAACCAGCGGTTTATGTTTGAATCTTCACGATGTTTGTAAGCGTAGTAAAAAGTATATAAAAATGAGCTGTAAACCAGCATTCTGGACGTGAATAGCAACCAGCCTGTTGTATAGTCTTTAGCATAAAAATGGGCATAGCCAGGCAAAATCATAGCATAAAACATGTGTTGCATACGAAAATGTTTCGATAGCAAATCAAATTCATTATAATCCATTTGCCAGGTGATAGACGGAAGTTTAAAATTATCGTTATTGTTGCGTTGATACATGTCAAAGTCTTGAGCCATAGAAATTTTTAACAGCAAAAGGCTAAATACTATAAGACTTAACCGCTTCATTACAAAGCAAATTTTAGTTTTACACAAAGATATAAAAAAATACATGATTTTGTTTTACAGCATACAAGCTTTAAAAGTTTTGCAAACCTAAGCAGTCTTGCTATTTTTGCACATATAGCAGAGAATTAAGATTTTCTTGTCATGTTGGGAACGATAGTTTATTGGTCGTTGATGAAAATATACAATTTGCTGATTATCGTTGCATCTGTGTTTAATCCAAAAGCAAAACTATGGCTTAAAGGTAGAAAAAAGATTTTTAGATTAATCGAAAATCAATTAAAAAACGACAAATCGTCCAGAGTTTGGTTCCATTGCGCATCGCTTGGAGAATTTGAGCAAGCAAGGCCAGTTATTGAAGAATTCAGAAAAAATTTTCCATCGTACAAAATAATCTTGACATTTTTCTCTCCTTCGGGTTATGAGGCTAAAAAAGATTGTAAATTAGTCGATTGGGTATTTTACTTGCCCTTAGATACACCTGCAAATGCGCGAAAACTTGTTGGGTTACTAAAACCTAATTTGGTGTTCTTTAGCAAATATGACTTTTGGTTTTTCATTTTGCGTGAACTGCACAGAAAGCAGATACCTGTTTTGCTTTTTTCTGCTGTATTTCGCGATAATCAATTGTTTTTCAAAAAAGTAGGTGGATGGTACAGACGTTTATTATTTTACTTTTCGCATATTTTTGTACAGGACTTACATTCAAAAGAACTTTTAGAGAAATACGGCATAACAAATGTTACTGTAACTGGCGACACTCGTTTTGACCGTGTTTATCAAATTGCCAGACAACCTGTTGATTTGCCGTGCATTGAAAGTTTTGCTCAAGGGCATAAAGTAATTGTTGCCGGTAGCACATATCTGCAAGATGCTTTAATAATTTCGGATTTTATTGTTAACCAGCCAGATATCCGCCTGATAATCGCACCACATGAAATCGATCAACAATCTCTGGAAGACACTATGTCTGTGTTTTATTCGAATTATTACAGGTATAGCATTTTGAAAGAAAAAAAACTACAGAATTTTGAAAAGCAGGTTTTGATTATTGATACGATTGGTCTGTTATCAAAAATTTATCGTTATGGAACAATTGCTTATGTAGGAGGCGGCTTTGGGTCAGGAATACACAATATTTTAGAAGCTGTTGTCTATGGCAAGCCTGTTATTTTTGGACCAAATTACCGGAAATTTAACGAAGCAATTGATTTGATAAATCTGCAAGTGGCATATTCAGTACAGAGTTCAGAAGAATTTTTCGAAATAGCAGAAAGGCTAATGAATGACGAGCAGTTACTGGATGAAATATCTAAACGTGCTAAAAATTACATTTTGCAAAATACCGGTTCGAGTCAGAAAATAATTTCGTGGATAAAAGAGAATTTACAAATCTAAGTTTTTGATTACCTGACGGAGATGTTCAAAGTCTATTTCAAAGCCTAAGACAGTAATATCATCGATTTGGTCGTTTTGTCCCATCCATTTGTCTAATTCTTCTTCGATAATTCGTTTTTGTTCGGTCATATCCAGATTCTGGATGTTGAGCAGCATTCGTTTAAATCTACTACGTTTAAAGCGTTTGTTGTCAGTTCCGCCAAATTGGTCTACGTAGCCATCAGTGTGTAAATAAATTCTATCGTACTGGTAAAGCTCAATAGTTTCTTCTTTGAACGGCACATCAGAAAAATCGTGAATTCCAATGGGCATGCGGTCAGGACGCATTTCGATAAGTATTTCATTGTCACGGATTAGAATTGCGGGAATATTTGCACCAGAGAAATTCAATGTTTTTTTATCAACGTCGATTATGACAAGGGCAATATCAAGTCCGTCTTTAACATTAAGTTCAAACATAGTTTGGTGTAGAGCTTTGATAATAGATTCTCGCAAAGTATTTAAAATAGCTGCACTGGACAAATTTTCTTCGTTTTTCTCGATAGAGTCTTTGAGTAAAGTTAAGCCTAAAATACTCATAAACGCTCCAGGTACGCCGTGGCCTGTACCGTCAGCAATAGAAACAATGATTTTGTTTTTCTTGACAGTGATATAGTAAAAGTCGCCAGAAACAATTTCTTTAGGTCGATCGATAATGAAGTTTTTAGGGAAAATCGTTTGTAGCTCTTCGCGTGGAAGTAGTGCAGCCTGTATTTTTTTTGCATATTCAAGGCTAGAAAGCATTTCTCTGTGGTGCAGCTCGAGTTGTTTTCGGTGTTCTTCGATTTCCTGGTTAATTTTTTTCAAGATAAGTGTTTGTCGTTCCAGTTCGTTTTTCTGTTCTTTTATTTTTTTCTCAGCTTGTTTGATTTCAGTAATGTCTACGTCCAGAACTACGAATCGGTAGATTTCACCATTTTCGTCAAATACCGGGGTTATTGTAGTTTTATACCAGATTTCTTCGCCGGTTTCTGGGATAATTTCGTGTGTGGTAAATTCGACAGACCTGTGAGCAGACGAAAAGTTTTTGATGTATGTGTAAACGTCAGGACGAATCTGTTGTATGAGTGAGCGGATGTTTTTAGTTTTTTCGATGTTGAATTTGTGTTTAAAGAGTTTTGTAAAACCTTCGTTCCACCATTCCAGACGGCCTTTTTTATCTAAAATCAATACAGAGTTGGTGGTTTTTTGTGCGACAAGGGACAGCTGTCTAAGTTCCAGGTTTGCCAGGCTAAGTCTGTCATTTTGAGCTTCTAATTCTTCTTTTTGTTGTACAAGTAGTTGTGTTAACTCATTGAGTTTTTTGTACTGTTCTTCTAAAAGTTTGTTTTTTTCTTCTAATTCTCTTGTGCGTTTTTTGACCAGTTTTTCTAAAAGTAAGCGCCGTCTTCGTTCTCGTTCGGAGATTATTCGGCTTATATAGAATAAAGCGGCAAGAGTTATAATCAGTGCTAAAATTTTGAACCAAAGTGTGTGGAAAAAATAAGTTTTTGTTCTGATTTTTAGTTTAAAATTATAAATTCTTTTGGTAGTCAGTGACTTAATTCTAATGTAAATAGTAGATTTTCCACTTGTGAGATTATGAAATTCTAACAAAGAGCTTGTTTGCCAATCTGACCATTTGTTGTCGTTTATCTTATATGAGAACAAGACTCGAGGTTTGAACGGACTAATTACTCCTAATTTTAATTTTATATTGGCATTGTATGGTAATGCTTTTTTGACGATCCACACGGAGTCTGTTTTCCTTTTTAATAAACCTTTATTTTCAATAATGAAATATTTGTGAGTGTTGACTTGGAGGTAAATGGGAAAAATTTGTTCATTTATCCTATTTGAAATAGGAGTAAGATCATGTGAACAAACCAGAAAAATGCCAAATTTATTGGTGCCTACTATTAAATCCTTGATTCTTATGAGTTTATAACTTAATTGTTGGGGCTTTGTTTCAACAGGAAAAATTTTAAAGTCGTTTAAAACATAGTTAAAGTAAATCAGATTTTTGTCTGTAAGTATCCATAATCCATTAGTATCTTTCAAAAAAGCAAGAGCATGTTCGTTGGATAAATAGTGAGAGTTAAGTTTTTCGAAAGGTTTTGGGGTGTAAGTTTGAGAGTTTATGTTGTAAATTATTATTCCCTGGTTCGTCGAAATTAGTAAAGTTGAGTCACTGATTTTAAGTAGACTGTAAATATGCGGAAAGTTATAAATGTTTAGAATTGATTTTTTAGGTGTGTCAGTTTTGTTGCTTAAATTTAATTTAACCAAAATATTATTGTTCGCTGAATACAAGATGATTGTAGAATCGTTAATTACTATTTGTTTAGTGTAAAGAAAAGGCAGATAGTAAGATTTAAGTTTTTTTATTTTTGAAGCATTTGTTAGTTTGAAAATTATTAAAGAGTCGTTGCTTAATGCGAATACTTTGCCTGTTTTGCTCTGCTGAAAGCTGATAAAACGTGTTGAAGTATTTAATTCGTGAATTTTAAGATTGGGCTCAATTATTAACGTTCTCCAGAGTGAGGATGTAATTAAGTAATGTTTTTTGTTAATATTAATTTTTGTAAGATTATCGAACTTGAAAGAGTATTTTGTGCTTAGCGGTATAAATCTATTATGCTTAAAATCAAATTTATATAGTCCTGAGGTTGTGGTTATTAATAAGTTTTTGTTGAAATACGCCATACTAACAATTTCACCGTCATACCCAGAGTTTTCAGTTAGATAACGGTAAGGCATAGAATAGTATATTCGTGAGATAAATTTGCTCGAACCAATCCAGATTGTTTTGTACCTGTCAACATAAACCTTTTTTATTGAGTTGGTTATCAGACCGTGATTTTTTTCAATATGTAAGTAAAATTTTCCCAGTGTGTCAATGGTATAAATGCCAGAATTATTGGTTGTCAGTATAATACGGTCTGGTGTCAGTAGTGTTGCCTGTAGAATTTTTGAGTCACCTAAAAATTTTAAGTTCTTGATTTTTATAAATTTATCGTTGATTAAATCGTATTTATACAATTTTCCTTTACTTGTTAAAACCCAAAATTTATTAGCTTCTTTAGCTGGCAAAAATCCTGTGATAATTTGATGGTAAATATTTTTGTGTTTAGTTGAGATTTTGAGAAAAGATGAGTTGGAGATAAGAGCTAAACCTAACGAGTCATCAACTATTATAAAATTTAAATCGTTAATCTTGAAACAGCGGTTTGCTTTAAAATGTTTTAAATCAAGATAACTAAGCTCTTTGTTGTCGTAAACATAAATGTCTTTGTGGTCGACTAAAAAATACGTGGCTAAGCCATTAGAACAGATTTGCCATGTGTGCTTTATTATATGAGGTGAAAGGATAGAGAGTTTTTCGTATTTGTATGAATATGTGGCTAAATCAAATGTAATATAACCAAAATCTGAGTTGCTTCCTGCATATAAAATGTTGTTTTTTGCATCATAACTTAAACTTATGAAATTTTGGTTTAAAATACGGTTCCATGTTGTTCCATCAAAAAGCAATAGTCCATTGCTGGAGGCAGCTATAATTTTGCCATTGGGCAGCTGAATAATATCGTTAACAGTGCTACTCTGGTTGGGGTCGTTTATGTTGAAGTAATTTTCTATAAACGGTAGTCCAATATTATACGAAGTTAAATCTTGTGCGAAAACTGACAAAATTCTTATCAAAGAAAGGCTCAATAAAAGAAAAGCTTTTATTTTTAGTTTATTTAGCATAATTTTGCTGTTTCAAAATGAGAAATATAAAAATTCAGGTTAAATTGGTAACGAATTTAAAAAAATTATAGTTTATGGCATACAGATTGGCTGTATATGATACTTTACCTTTGTTCAATTTAGGCGTAAAATCTGTCATTGATGAATTGGAAAATTACGAACTAAGCGAATATTTTACTGATTTTAATGACTTTATTGATTTTTTAAAAAACGTTAAACCTTCTGTTGATATTGCAATTGTCTCTGAATCTGACAAAATTAAAAGTTTTCCTGACGCTATTCGTTACATTCACGAAAATTTCCCAGAAATAAAAATTATTGCTATTTCCGAAAAATTAGGCGAATTCGACATCTTTAGTACAATAAAATCTGGTGCTTCTGCTTATTTGTATAAGCCCGGTGTTGACCCGCAAATTTTACAGGAAGCATTAGACACAATTATCAAAGGTGAAGACTATTTCAACGAACCTGTTTCTAACATTATCATCCAAAGTTATGTAAAAAAAGCCAAAAAAGGTGACGAAATTTCACAGAGAAATCCTAAAAATTTAACCCGACGAGAAGTTCAAATCCTACAGCTAATCTGTGAAGGACTTACGAACAAACAAATCGCTGACGGACTGTTTATTTCTGTGCGCACAGTCGATGCTCACAAAAACCATATTATGCAAAAACTGGGCCTTAGATCAACTGCACAATTGGTCAAATTTGCAATAAAACACGGATATGTCAAACTTTAAAATAACAAAGCCATGAGAAAGACAATTTTAATAATATTAGACGGATGGGGCATAGGTGATGGCTCGAAAGCTGATGCTATTTCACAAGGCGATACCCCATATTACGATTATTTACGGGAAACTTACCCAAATTCTAAACTTATACCATACGGCGAAGCCGTCGGATTACCTGAAGGCGTTATGGGCAATTCTGAAGTCGGCCACATGAACATAGGTGCTGGTCGTATCGTTTACCAGGATTTGGTCCGTATCAATAAAGCAATTGAATCTGGCGAATTCTTCAAAAATCCTGTGCTTGTCGATGCTTTCAACTACGCCAAACAAAACGATAAAGCAGTACATTTACTTGGCTTGGTCTCGGACGGTGGCGTGCATTCTATGAACACACACCTTTATGCAATTTGCGATATGGCAAAACAATTCGGTCTAAAACGCGTTTATATCCACGCACTTACAGATGGACGTGATACTGACCCACATAGCGGAATTAACTATATCAAAGAATTGCTCGACAAAATAAAAGATACTCCTTGCCAAATCGTCACTATTACAGGACGTTATTACACAATGGACCGCGACAAACGCTGGGAGAGAATAAAGCAAGGTTACGACGCAATGGTCTTTGGCAAAGGCAAACCTGCTACTGATTTACTTCAGGCCATCCAGGAATCTTACGAGCAAGGTGTAACTGACGAGTTTATTAAACCTATCGTACACGTTGACCAAAACGGAAATCCTATCGCTACAGTAAAGCCAGGAGACGTTTTCTTCTGCTTTAACTTTAGAACTGACCGTTTGCGTCAAATCACTATCGCACTTACACAGCAAGATATGCCAGAACACGGCATGACCACAATACCGCTTTATTATATCACAATGACCAGGTACGACGATAAATTCAAAAACGTGCGCGTTGTTTTCGATAAATTGCAGATTAACAATACAATGGGCGAGTGGGTGTCAAAATTAGGTTTAAAGCAGCTTAGAATCGCAGAAACAGAGAAATACGCCCATGTTACATTCTTCTTTAACGGTGGCCGCGAACAGCCTTTCGAGGGCGAAGACCGCATTTTGGTGCCGTCACCCAAAGTGGCTACTTATGACCTTAAACCCGAAATGAGTGCATACGAAGTAAAAGACAAAGTGGTCGAAGCCCTTAATTCGCAAAAATACGACTTTATTGTACTTAACTTTGCTAACGGCGATATGGTAGGGCATACAGGTGTGTACGATGCAATTCTGCAAGCAGTACATCACGTTGATAATTGCTTGCATGACGTAGTCGAAACCGCTAAGAAAAACGGATATTCGGCTTTGATCATCGCTGACCACGGAAACGCTGATTATGCCATAAATCCCGATGGCACACCGAATACACAACATTCTATGAACCCTGTGCCATGTATTTTGGTTGACGAACGCTATATGGACGTTAAGCTTTCTGATGGTATTTTGGCTGATGTTGCCCCGACTTTATGTAAAATTATGGGAATCGACAAACCGCAGGAAATGACCGGCAAACAGTTGTTTTAAACTAAAAAATTTTTAGCCATGAAAGTAGAAATAAAACAGCTCTCTGAGCAGCAATTGCAGCAGATGGGCGTTTTTGATTGGCCAATTTGGGAAAAACAGCCCAGTGAGTTCGATTGGTATTACTCTTCGACTGAGCAATGCTATTTTTTAGAAGGCAAAGTTATCGTTTACACTGACGATGCAGAATATCACATCAAAGCAGGGGATTTTGTTACGTTTCCCAAAGGTCTATCGTGTAAATGGAAAATTATCGAAAAAGTGCGTAAGCATTATAATTTTACCGATTGATTATGAGTTTTTTGCTGATGCTCTGATTTTTTGTCGAAAAATTGATCAAGTACAGACCAGCTGGTAAGTTGCTTAAGTCAATTTGCCTGCTGTGGTTGATTTGCAAAGTTTTTACGATTTTTCCCTGTAAGTTGATTACCCGGATCCGGCCAGGTGTGTTTGTTTCGATAAAGCAATGGTCAAAGGCTGGATTCGGGTAAATTTTTATCGCAGGTTTTTGGGATATTTTGTTTAAAGCAGAAATTAATCCTTGTGTGCCAAAAACCGGCCGTATCATCAAGTTGCCGGGAATAGATGAGCGTTTCCATTGCCCGTCGATATTGTAAAATTTGTAGTTTTCGATAGGTTCGTTCAAATCAAGGCCAACGTTCATCAATTGCTGGTCGGTTTTCTTCCAGCCGATGTAAAATGTATCTGTTACCACAACGGGCGAGTCTAACAAGAAAAGTTGGTAGTGGTCGAGGTTGTTGAAATTTATTTCAGCTCCGACCTGCTCGTAAATTAGCTGGCCAGGTAAGCCGTAATCAGGATCATTTTCCCATATTTCAATGTAAAAATAATGCGGTTGGTGCAGGCGATAGGTTTTGTTGACGTAAAGCATAATAGCTTTTAGCGTGTCGGTTTTGAGTGTGTAAAAACGTGCAGCTACCTGGGCTAAATATGTACCATCGCCAACAAGTCCGTAACCTGCTTCGGCAGTGCCGTCGTCATAAGCATAGAAATCTGTCATGTAAAGGCTTGAGCTGGTTGAATTGTTTTGCGCTGGGTCTGAGGCATTTGTAATGAGCTTAGTCTGTAGTAAAAGTTTGGTAGGCTCGTTGATGGGCAAAGAATAATCGATATTTTGCGCTTGAAAGAAAAAGTTACCCTGTGGCGGAAAACTGTATGAACCCAGGAATAAAGTGTCTAATGTGCTGTGAGTCTGATAATTTTTAAAAATTATGTACAAACTGTCCACTGTACGGCTTATGGCGTCGTTGTTGCGGAATTGTACTTTTAGGTTGTGATTTATGTGCGAGGGTTGGTAATGGTCATACGGGATAGCAGTGTAATCATCGAATTTAAACGTTATGGGATATTGAATTGCCACATCAGGAAAAATCGTATCACCAGAGTAGCGGTTGCGGTCTAAATAAACGTAATCAATGAACCAGTAATCGCAGTCGGAAATCAGCGAAGGGTAAGTCGGTGAGCCTAACGATGTGTAGTTAATGAACCGGAATCTGAAGCCGTTTTGCAGGTATTTGGACGAATCGATTTTAATCATGACTAATTTAAACCGTATTTTTTGCGGAACAGTTGATGAGCCTGTGTCTTTCCATACAGTAGTCCATGTGTTCTGCGATGGGCTATAAAATTGTAAGATAAGTGAGTCTTGAGCTTCTGGCATATTGAGTAGGCCCTTAGGCTCGTAGAAAAAAGACAAATAAATAGTCTGGTCGCCGGGAAAATTCAGGTTGATTGGCGCTGAGGTAAGAGTATCGGACGGAGTTGATACATTGTAGTTTGTAGCGTAGAAATTGCCGTTTAAATCAGTGGCATCAAACATAACAGCGCCAATCGAAGGCGGATAGATTGAGCCGGTAAAGTCTATAGTTACGCCGTTGGTGCGCCACAGCTGTGGATTCAGCTGTGGCGCTGAAAAATCGTCGAAAAACGGCAGTTGGACAGTATCCTGTTTGGTGGTTTGCGATTTAATATTTGACTTAAGTTGATAATCAGGCGAATTGTAAATCAAAACTTCTTGCGAAAATAGTGTTGTTGTTAAAAGCGAAATAATTAGCAGCAGCTTAAACTTTTTGAACATGCCAGAGATTTAAGGTTTTAATTCAAAAACTAAATCTTTACGAATTTAGTATAAATCTGCTGATTAAAAAATTTTGCGTTATTTTTCAGATGTGCGTTTGATGCTGGTTTAAAGCGAAAATATGAATACTCGCAGGAGGAATTTAGTTTTGACTAATAAAAGTTTTGGGCGTGAGTAAATTAGGTGGTGTGTTTCATAAATGGTTTAAAATTTTAGCTGTAATTGGCTTAATATTAAAATATTGTGCTGTTTTGTTGTTGAAAAGATTTAAGCATTGAAAATATCTTCCAGGATTTGAAGCGAGTTAACAGTACCGAAATTATCGATGTGGTAAGCGAAGAAATTGATTAAAGTTCTGAGCAGTGTACTTCGCATGTTTCGTGGCAAGTTTATTTTGTCCATATCAGCGATGTTTGAGTTAAGGATTTTGCTGAAAATCTGGCTTGATTCTGCATCTAAACTCAGGGTAGGGTCGTAATTTGCAGTGAATTTGGCTTCTGCGATAGAGAAAAATGGGGTGCTGTGTGTGAAGTTATTTATTGGTTTTATTCCCAAAAATTTTGTAAGTCCTGTTAGGAAGAAAATATGAAAGTTATTATATTTTCTTGGTTGTAAGTCCAGGAGTTTGAGTGAGTTATAAATGTAATCGAAAAGTTGTTGGTCGATTAAGTGATCGTAAATAGTTTTTTGGAGTATTTCGCTGATGAACATGAGAATCGCCTTTTTGTTGAAGTCTGTAATGATTGAAGTGTAAGGATAATCGAGTGAAATTTCTTTGATTTTTGCAAGTGTTTGCGTTTCTTTGTAATAGAATTCTAATGCGACCAGGTAAAGAGGATGTAAGATATTTCTCAGTTCAGAGCCTTTGGTTTTAGAATTTATGCCATAAACAATAAAAGATTTTTTTCCGAAATCTTTAGTAAAAATCGAAACAATATTGGTTTTATCGTTATATTTGATTGTTTTAAGGATAATTCCTTTTGTTTTGCCAATCATAATGTTAAAAATTTAAGAGTGAAGAAGCAATGAAAATTCTTTTTGTTACAGACCGAAATTTAACACACGATATACGTATTTTTAATGAAATACGTTTTGCAAGCTCTCTTGGATATAAAGCTGTTTTGCTGGCTATTCACAATAAATGGAGCGAACAGATTGAAAAGGTGCATTTAGAGTTAGCAAATCCACGAAAATACTATTATTTGCAGCCAAAGAGAGCTATTTTACCAAAATTAGTAAGTCGATTAGCAAAGTTATTATATCCTTTGTTTAAAAACAATTTAAGATTAACAGCTTTTTCACTTGACTATCGAAGTTATTTGCTATGGCAGGGATTGAACAAATTACAGCCGGATTTTGATTTAATCGTTGCACATGGCTTTAGCAGTTTATATCCTGTCTATGCTTATAGCAAAAAGCATAACATTAAATTTTCTTTTGATGCTGCCAGCTTTATTCCAGAACGGGATATAACTGATTCGGACGTTGAGCGTTTGCATAAAAATAAGTTTTTGTTCAAAAAAATAGTTTCACATGCAGTTTATTACACATATTCGACAGAATTAGTTGGGCTAAAGTTAAATAAATTGTTGCCTCCAGGGCAATTACCAAAGAATTTTGTTATAGCAAACAGTTATCCAGAAGAGTTTTTTACATTTCGTCCATCAGTGAGCGAGAAGGTAGAGTTTGTCTGGGTTGCACAAAAAATAGACTTATGTCCGGATTTGGACATAATTTTACCGGCTTTAAACAAATTTAGAAAAACAATACGGTTACATATTTTCGGCGAAACAACAGAAAGATTCAAAGCTCTTTATCAAAAGTACAGGGATTTTGTTGTGATTCACGACCCAATGCCTGTAGATTTAATGCTCAAAACAATAGCAATGTATGATATTGGTCTGGCTGTATATTTGACCTATATTTCACCAGAAAAAAATTACACTTTGAGCAATAAAATTTTTGCTTTCATACAGGGAGGCCTTTATACAATTGCTTCAGACACAGTAAGTCAGCGAATATTTTTATCAGAAAATCCAACATTTGGAAAAATCGTTTTACCGAATATCCACAGTCTAACCAAAGCTTTTAATTACGTAATCGAAAACATTTCGACAATACGGGCTATGAAGCAGCAGAGGTTTGAATTGGCAAAAAAATTCTCGTGGAAATACGAAAGCCACAAGCTTCTTGATATCTGGAAAAAATTGCAAAAATGATACTCAGAGGTTTAGTTAATTTCCTTTACCACACTGGCAGGTATGTAGAGCTTTTATTTAAAATCGTGCAAAAACCAGAAAAATCTTCACCTTATTTTAAGCAAATTATCCGTGAAATTGACAAAGTCGGTATCTCTTCGATAATTTTGGTTTTAATCATTTCAGCCTTTATGGGCGCAGTTATTACCCTTCAAACAGCTTATAATCTGACAATTGCTATAATACCCAGATATGTAGTTGGACTTGGAGCAAGGGATTCAATGCTTCTGGAGTTTTCTTCTACTATGATTGCTCTGATTTTAGCCGGTAAAGTTGGATCAAATATTGCGTCCGAGCTTGGAACAATGCGAATAACCGAACAAATCGATGCTCTGGAAATTATGGGTGTTAATTCAGCTGGTTATTTGATTTTGCCTAAAGTTATTGCAAGTTTGTTTTTCTTTCCTGTACTGACTTTGATGAGCATGATTATAGGTATCTTAGGCGGTTATTTTGCTACTTTTATGACGGACCAGGTGACTACTTCGCAATTTTTGTATGGAATACATTGGCAGTTCAATCCGTTTTACATTGTTTATTCGTTGATAAAGATGTTTGTTTTTGCTTTTATAATTTCAACGGTTTCAGCCTATCAGGGATATTATGTACAGGGCGGGGCTGTGCAAGTGGGCAAAGCAAGTACAAACGCAGTGGTTTATAGCGATGTGTTAATTTTACTGTTTAATGTTATTTTGACAAAACTTTTGTTGGGGAGTTAGCTAATGCTTTTGCTGTGTCAAGAGCTTTTTCTAAACTATAAAAAAATTGAATGTTTAAAGCGTGTGTTTTGTTCTGGTTAAAGGACATTTGTAAATTTAAATATGTTCTTTTGAAAAAGCTGTTTACGATTAAAAATAAGCCTAAAAGTTGTTTGTTATCAAGTTGTTTAAATAAGATTGTCTCGACAGTTTTACCTGGTAAGCCAACATTTTTAATGTCTAAAAGGCAATAAACTTTGGTTGAGACTAATTGGTTGAAAACTTTACGGATTTTGGCTAAAACCTGTTCATTAAGCGATATTTCTTCGAATTTAACCAAAAAGATTTTGTTCTCTTTGTCGTAAACAATATTTGCAGTGTCTTTGATGATAATTTTAAACATGTGTAAATCTAAATTTTATGATTATTAGTTAATTGGCTGTGGTAATTTACTTGAAGCTAATCAGTTTGTCAATTGATTTAATATAATTTTCGACTAATTCAAAGTGTTTATAGG
>WFZV01000135.1 GCA_015489395.1 Bacteroidales bacterium | reverse complement strand
GAGAAAGAACCAGAGAAATCGAAATGAAAAATATCGAACTGGAACAACAAAAAGAAGAAATCCAAACCCAGGCTGAAGAACTGGCAGATATCAACAGAGAACTGGAAAAACTTTCTCTTATCGTTCAAAAAACTGACAATGCTGTCTTGCTTACCGACGAAAAAGGCAACTTTATCTGGGTTAACCCTGCTTTTACAAAAATCTTCGGTTATACCCTGGAAGAACTTATCACCCAGGTCAGTCCTAATATTATTAGCAAAAACACACCAGCAAGAATCAAACAAATTATCCACAAATGTATTTCCGAACGAAAAACCGTTGAATACGAAAACTCTTTTAAAACTAAATATGGCGATAAAATCTGGGTTCACACTACCCTAACCCCTATTGTAAACGAAGAAAATCAAATTACTGGCCTCATCGCTATCGACTCTGACATTACAAAACTCAAAGAAGCTGAAGAAAAAATCAGACTTCAAAACGAAAACATTAAAGGCAGTATTTATTACGCTCAGGTCATACAAAAAAGCATATTACCCTTAGAAGAAGAAATAAAAGCATATTTCGACACTTTCGTCCTTTACATACCACGTGACATCGTATCTGGCGACTTCTATTGGCTGAGCAAAAAATTTAAAAACCACATTGAACCAAAACCACAAAATTGCCAGGTACAAAACAAGAACCTAAATATTAACGAATATGTCTTTTTCGCAGTTGTCGATTGTACAGGTCATGGCGTACCCGGTGCTTTCATGTCACTTATCGGAAACCGTGCTTTAGAAAACATTGTGAACCAAAAACTTATCCACGATCCTAAACGCATTTTAGATCAAATGGACAAAAGCCTGGCAGAAACTTTTAAACATACAGAAGAAAACTACCGCGACGGAATGGTCGTCTCCCTTTGTAAATTCGAAAAAATCTGTATCGACAACCATCCTGTTATTAAAGTTACTTTCTCTGGTGCAAAATTAGATATACTTCACTATGTCGCTAAACGCCACACAGCACTGGAATACAAAGGTGTACGCCGCGCTATTGGACAAAGCCTGAATAAAAACCTTAACTTCAAAAACTATACTTTCTACGCCGAACTTAACGACGTTATTTACCTTTATACTGACGGCTACAAAGACCAAAATAATATCCAACGCAACCGAATCGGCATTCATAAATTCAAACAACTACTTATCAAAAATTCCGACAAACCTTTATCTGAAGTCAAACAAATCCTCGAAGATTTCCTTTACAACTGGATGAAAGGTTCTGAACAACGCGACGATATTACAGTAGTTGGACTTAAAATCGATAAATTATAATGCTTAAAATCAAAAATTTACAATTCGGTTACAATCAACCCTTAATTCAAACTACTTTCAATTTCTCAGCCAATAAACCGATTTTTATCTCGATTATTGGTAAAAACGGCTCTGGAAAAACGACTCTACTTAAAACTATTGCTGGACTCGTCAAACCGCTCTATGGCAAAATCTTACTTTCTAATAAAGACCTTGATAAAATCAGCATTCAACAACGAGCTAACCTAATTAGCTTTGTATTTGCAAACCTCCCTGAGTTCATACCACTTACAGTCAACGAAATAATTAACCTAAATCCATATAACAAACATTTAGACATTAAAACCGCTATTGAACTTACTAACCTCCACAGCCTCTTACATAAAAACTATACAACCCTCAGCCATGGACAAAAACAACGGGTAATGATTGCCCGCGCTATTGCCCAAAATACTAAAATCTTACTCTTAGACGAGCCTGAAAATCACCTGGACTTTAGCCAATCAATAAAAATCTTCAACGCATTACGAACATTAACTAAACAAAAAATTATTATAATTTCATCTCACAACCTACACAATATCTTATCATTCAGCGACTTGATATGGCTTATAACACAAGAAAAAATATTATCATTTACACCAAAGCAACTCATATCTTCTGACATTCTCTCTAAACATTTCCAGTTACCTCCAAACCTTATCGAAAATTTAAAACTAATTTAACTTTGTTAGAACTTTGAAACTTGCCTATTTATAATTTTTACCCTAATTAAATCGTTGCTAAAACAAAACCCAAAACAATAAATCATGTCAAAGAGCATTGCAATTCTTTTAGCATTTATAATGACTTTCACCACATTCGCACAAGACAAAAAATGGGATAAAATCCTGAACAGCTACAAAAACCAAAACTATCAACAAGCACTCCAGCTTTCCGAAAAATATATCGCTAAAAAAATCACTAATCCCGGACCTTATTACGTTATCGGACTTTCATATTTTAATCTCAACAAAACCCAACATCCAAAAACGATTCTCCCTAAAATCAAAAATGCCGTTAATTATATTCATACTGCGCTAATAAAAGACAGAGACTCAACATATTACAAACTTTTCGCATCTGACCTAAAAACCTTTCAAGACTCCCTCGAACATTGGGCTACGGCTCTTTACCCTAAACAAAAGCAAACAGCTACTTATTACGCTCAATCTCTAATTTTCCTGTTCAAAGACACAACTGAAATTTATCGAAAAATCTATCCTCCAAAACCAAACAATCCCGCTTCAGTGGCGGCTGACAACTCATTACTACCTAAAAACACGGCAATTAATCAAACCGACCAACAAGGCCGTCGTCAGGGCTTGTGGATAGCCAAATACCCAAATGGCAATATTAAATACGAAATTTACTTTAAAGACGGACATCCTGCTGGTCTGTACAAACGATACTACTCTACTGGAGCTTTGCTGGTCGAAATGAAATTCGACCCATCTGGACATAGAGCTTCCGCTACTTTCTACGACATGGATGGAAACCGTATTGCCAAAGGTTACTAT
>WFZV01000134.1 GCA_015489395.1 Bacteroidales bacterium | reverse complement strand
TGACAAGGCTTTAGAATATTATCAAAAATCTTTGAAGATTTCAAGAGAACTAAAAGAAAACACTGTAAAAGAGGCTACTGTTAACAATATCGGGCAAATTTATTATGCCTTAGGATATTATGATAAAGCATTAAAATTTTTTTCTAATGCTTTAGAAATTTCAAAAGAAATAGGTGACAAATCTGGACAAGCTACTATATTAAATAATATTGGGCAAATATATAAGGCTAAAGCAAATTATGATACTGCTTTAAAATACTTGAAAGACTCTTTGAAAATTTCAAGAGATATAGGAGATTTGGATACAGTTGCTATTACTTCATTTAATATTGCTATGACTTATTTAGGAGAATTAGGCAAAGTGCAAGAAGGCTTGCAATACTTAATACAGGCATATCAAATAAACCAGCAAGTAGGTAATGCACAGCTGCAACAAGCACTTGATAATGTTTTTAGACAACTACCTCCAGAGTTATTATTGAAACTTCTAAACCAAAACAATGGCAACTCAGGAGATTAAAACATCCCGTCCAGCAGGCAAAGATAAGGAGAAATGGGCTGACTTTATAGTAGAAGAAAAGCAAAAGACGCCTGCACGTATAGAAAACGCTGCCAAAGCTATTGGTGGTATAATTTCAATTACTTTGACTTTGCTAATTTCCCTGTTGCAAAACAGAAGTGAAGCTGTGAAGCTTCCAAACTACAAGACAGTTATATTACTCTGGTTAGTCTCTGCAATTCTGGCGTTTTTCGTAATTTTCCCATTTCCATATCGATATAATTCTCTGAGTATCAATAGTTTTATCAAATCACACAATCGGACAGTCATCGTCAAATATTCTCTGCTTGTGATAAGCGTGTTGCTGTATCTTGCTGGGATGATATTGCTTGCGCTGGATGTGTGGTAAAATAAAAACGGTCCGAACCACTCGGTCCGGACCTCCAGCACCCCCACGGGGACTCGAACCCCGGTCTCCAGACTGAGAATCTGGCGTCCTGGGCCACTAGACGATGGGGGCGTTTTGCTGTGCAAAAATAATTATTTCAAAGTTTTTTGCAAATATTTCTGTTGTGTTTTTTCAAGTCGAAACAGAATCAAAATTGTTGTCCTGAACGCTCTGGACTAAACGTCTGATTTTGTGGATGATTTTTTTCTGTGTAGTATTATTACGTGCTGTTAGAAATGTAGTTATGGCAAAAAGCAGCAACCACAGAAGTAATTTAATATTTGAATTTAAATGTAATTTCAGCAGCCAGTAGAAAAAATCCAATGTAAGCCAGTCAATTAAGGCTACGATTGATAAAAGAAAAGGATTCGCCCAACTGCGGCGAACGTTGATTTTTCCATTTTTAAAAGTGATGACATAAAGATCACCGTATTCCAGAACCCAGAGTTTATCTTTTTTCTCAATAACGTTGTCAAAATGTTTCTGTAGTAGTTTGTAAAGCTCCTGGTACATTGTAAATTCAAGTAATTTTAGCAAAATAAAAGATAAGGCTGCCGTCAGGGCAGCCTTATAATCGTTCAATTCCGGGAAATTGCTGTATTTACAGATTACTGTTTATTATCGACAACAGCAGGTTCGTCAACGCCAAGAACGTCTTTGATAGCCTGCTTGAGTACGTCTTTTGGCAATGCACCTACAGCCATTTGTGGCATACCGTTAACCGGAACGAAGAGCAATGATGGAATGTTACGGATTCCGAACATTGCTGCTAAACGTGGATGTGCTTCTGTATCGACTTTATATACCTGGATTTTATCGCCATATTCTTGTTGTAATTCTTCCAGAATAGGTGCAACGATTTTACATGGCTGGCACCAATCAGCGTAAAAGTCTATAATTGCTGGTACATCGCCTTCATATACCCAGTCCTGGTGTTTTTCCCAGTTGAAAACTTTTTGTTTAAATGTTTCTTCGTTTAAAAATTCAATTTGACGCATAATATTGATTGTTTTTATTGTTTTGGGTTTATAAATTTTTTTGCTGTACAAATCTATCAAAATAAATACCAGAAAGGCAAATTTTTAAGTTATTTTCAAATTTCAGACTCAAAACTCTTAAATTAACTTTACGTAATTGCTTTTTAATCTGCGATTTTGTTTATTTGTACCGGAAATTTAAAACTCGTATCAAATGTTTGGCAAAATTACAAAATTTCTATCATTTTTCACAGTTTTAGGGCTAATTTTTGTGTCAAGTTGTCAGAATGTTCCATATCTTGATGCAAAAATTCAAAACAAAGATTTCAAAGCTTTATACATTTTATCAGCTTATGGCAAATATGACAGTGTGCATAACGGATTTATCATTTTGGCAGGAGAACGTGCTAATTTAGACTCAAACGCTTATTTAGTTTTGCTGATTAAAGGAGATAAGCCTGGACAGTATAATCTGGATTTAACACTCGACTCAAATAACATCGTAACACAATGCGCTGCTTTTTATCTACCAACTGGCAACAGCGACAGTTCGAGTAATTTTTATGTTGCTAACAAAGGCTATATAAACTTAACCTCGGTTGATGTATCGTCTAATTCAATCAAAGGCAAATTTGAATTTACCCTTAAAAACAAACATAATGAGACAATACAAATCAAGAACGGCCAATTTGGCAATGTTTTATTCATAAACGCTGACAATCTGTCAAGCATTTTTAACTATAATCGATAATTTCACAGTTTTTGCAATAGATTAAGCTGGTTAGGCGATATTTTCGTCTAACCAGCTTTTTGTATTAATTAGTTTTTAGTAAATTTGAAAGCTAAATAAAATCATGAAAACAATGGAACTACAATATTCACCAAAAGTAAAAGAAATCTTCTCGTACAGCAAAGAAGAGGCTATACGGCTTGGAAATGAAAAAATTTTACCAGAGCATATTTTCTTAGGTCTATTGCGCGATGGAGATAATTTAGCCATTGACCTTCTGGTGAAGAAAAATATTGATTTAACCAAAATCCGTAATATAATTGAAAAAAATCTCAGACGTCAAACGCCTTTAACTTTAGACAATGAAGACGATATTTCTCTGGACGATTTGACCGTGAGATTAATGAATATAATACGATTAGAAGCCTCTTCGCTAAACGACTCGGAGATAAAGCCTATTCATTTGCTTTTAGCAATACTCCGAATCGACAATATTACCGTCACTGAGACTTTAAAAGAGTACAATTTAACATACTCTGACCTCAAAGCTGAGGTTATCAATCAGATTTACAATAGCATAGAAGACAATTTCCCTGAAGACGAAGACGACGAAGACGAAGATGATGATTTTCCTTCTCATGGTTCATCATTTGGCAGCAGACAATCGTCCAATTTCTCTGAACCTTCAATGCACAGACGAACCACTGACACGCCAGTTTTAGACAATTTCGGATATGATATTACCAAAGCAGCACGCGAAGGCAAATTAGACCCAATTGTCGGCCGTGACCGCGAAATCGAAAGACTGGTTCAAATTCTCAGCCGCCGTAAAAAGAACAACCCGGTGTTAATTGGTGAACCCGGCGTTGGTAAATCTGCGATTGTTGAAGGGCTTGCTCTAAGAATTATCCAGAAAAAGGTTTCGAGAGTCTTGTACGATAAACGAATCGTTGCCCTGGACTTAGCTTCATTAGTAGCTGGAACAAAGTACCGCGGTCAGTTTGAGGAACGAATGAAATCTTTAATCAACGAGCTGTCAAACAATCCAGACGTAATTTTATTTATCGACGAAATCCACACTATCGTTGGAGCAGGCGGTGCGAGTGGTTCCCTGGACGCAGCAAATATGCTTAAACCAGCTTTAGCACGTGGCGAAATTCAGTGTATAGGTGCAACTACTTTAGACGAATACCGGCAGTACATCGAAAAAGACGGTGCTTTAGAGCGCCGTTTCCAGAAAGTTCTGGTTGATCCGCCAACAGTCGAAGAGACAATCGAAATTCTTAAAAACATAAAAAGCCGTTACGAAGACTTCCACAATGTGATTTACACCGACGAAGCTATTGAAGCTTGCGTAAAACTTAGTGTCCGTTACATAACTGACCGCCATTTACCTGACAAAGCTATCGATGTATTGGACGAAGCTGGTTCGCGCGTTCATATTTCGAAAATTAAAGTACCAGAGGAAATCGAAAAAATCGAAAAACAAATCGAAGAAGTTAACCGTAAAAAAGTTGAAGCTGTCAAAAGACAAAACTTTGAATTAGCTGCAAAATACCGTGACAAAGAACAAGACTTGCTCAGACTTCTCGAACAAGAAAAGCAAAAGTGGATTCAAAGCATGCAGGAACATCGCGAAATTGTTGACGTTAAAGCCGTTGAGGAAGTTGTGGCTATGATGACCGGCATCCCGGTTACCAGAATTGCACAGGGTGAGCAAGAGCGACTCAGAAAAATGCGCGAAGAGCTTAAGAAAAAGCTTATTGGACAGGACGAAGCTATCGACAAAGTAGTCCGTGCTATACAGCGAAACCGCACTGGTCTGAAAGACCCGAACAAACCTATTGGGTCATTCATCTTCTTAGGCCCAACTGGCGTGGGTAAAACTTATCTGGCAAAACTTCTGGCTGAATTTCTGTTTGACTCGCAGGATGCTTTGATTCGTATTGATATGAGCGAATACATGGAAAAATTCGCTGTTTCTCGTCTGGTAGGTGCGCCTCCGGGCTACGTTGGATATGAAGAAGGTGGACAATTGACAGAAAAAGTTAGACGAAAGCCTTATTCTGTGGTGCTTTTAGACGAAATCGAAAAAGCACACCCGGATGTATTTAATATCCTGCTGCAAATGTTAGACGAAGGACATTTGACCGACAGCTTAGGTCGAAAAGTCGATTTTAAAAACACAATTATCATAATGACTTCGAACATTGGTACTAAAGAATTAGAACAATTCGGCCGCGGAGTGGGATTTAAAACCGATGCTTCTGACGAAGAACAACGTCATCAAGCTATTTTACGAAAAGCACTCAAAAAAGCATTTACACCTGAATTCCTCAACCGTATCGACGATGTGGTAATATTTAACTCGCTGGGTAAAAAAGAAATCGATCAAATCGTTGACCTCGAATTGCAAAACATAATCAAACGCGTTAAAGAGCAAGGTTTTGAATTAGAACTGACAAAAGCTGCTAAAGATTTTATCGCTGAAAAAGGGCTTGATGTCAAATATGGCGCTCGTCCTATTAAACGTGCAATTCAACGTTATGTCGAAGACGAATTAGCTTCTGCAATTATCGAACATCAACCAGAAAAAGGCAGTAAATTCGTCATTGATTACGATAAAGACAAAGAAAAAATAAACGTTCAAATCATTAAGCCGCAAAAAAAGGACAGTAAAGAAAATATAGACCAGGACAAAGACCAAAACGACCAGACAAACAATACAGCTGAACCCAAAGCCTTTTCTGAAAACTAATTCTGCTTTGTTCAAAGGCCTTTAAATAGTGCAATAACAAAAATCGAGGCAAGCCGCTGGCTTGCCTCGTATTTTTTTTCATCCCTGCTCTTCTGCCGATATCCGTTGATTTTCAAGCCCAGCTGATTTTTCGAAAATTTTTTATTTTTGCTTTTTTACAGCACATTAAACGTAAATTTAGTATTTTCGCCAGACAAAAATTTGTTCTATACGTTTATAAATATTAAATTCGCAGCGAAAAAAATCGGGGTGTAGCGCAGGTGGTTAGCGCGCTACGTTCGGGACGTAGAGGTCGCCGGTTCGAGTCCGGCCACCCCGACCAAATTTTGAAGGTTTTCTCTCCTGAGCATCGCAAAAATTTACATCTGTCCATTACAAAGGCATTATGTCCAGCAAAAGTCATTGCGATTGGCACACTAAAATTTTTCATATTTTTCGTCTGAAATTTATATGTGTTGATGATGTGTAAAGGCTTAATTTCTGAATAAGCTCATTGCACTGGTTTATAGCGCGTTCCAACAGCTGTTCGTCCAGTTGTGTAAAACTACGAAAAGTTTTTAGCAACTGTAATGTCTTTTGCGCTACTTTGTAAGCACTTGCTATTTCGTAAAAATACTGCTGTGGTGATTGACTATAACTTGTTTGCCAGACGTGTGAATAAAGCTTTGCTGACAGGTCTAAAAATTCCTGCGCTATGTCTGAGTCGATTTCGCTGAGTTTTTTATAAAGGTCTGTTGCTGTATTGTTAAATTTCACGGCTAAATCGATGAGCTGTTGGGTCTGCATCTGACAAACGTTTTACATGTAATGCAAATATTTATCGACCAGTTCACGGATTTGCTCGTTCTTGCCAAAGAGTCTTTCGCTCAAATCACGGTCATTGTATGAACGTAGCTGATTGATAAACCTATCGATTGTCCCTGCTGGAAAAACGCCGTCTTGCTGGTAAAATTCCCGGTCTTTTTCGAGGTAATCAGCAGATTCAGCGCAAGACGAAGGCAAAGATTCCAGTCGGTCGCGAATATGTTTGTTTTCAGGTTTAAAGATATCGACTTCAACGTGTAATTTTTCGGCCATTTCAAGAGCGTTAGGCATTTCAATGCCGTGCTGCATTGCCATGACCATGCCAGCTAACAGGTGATAAATATCAGCTGAGCCGTCTGGTACGCGGAACTCGACAGTCTGTTTGCCTGGAATGTATGGCACCTGGGCAGTTTCGAATGGATTAGCGTCTTTAATCATCTGAGTTTTTAGTATCCAGCCCAAAGGCACACGGATTAAAGCAGAGCGGTTTGTTTCGCCCCAGCAAATACGCGTAGGTGCTTCTTGATTAGGAACTAATCGTAAATATGAAATTGGAATTGTATTGCCAAAAGCTGTCAAAGACTTAGCTTTATCCAGTAATCCGGCAATAGTCTTAAGTGCGACAGGACTTAAGCCATCTCCTTCGACCATTAAATTTTCGTCGTTCATGTCGGCAATCATGTAATGGATATGAAGACCGCTTCCAGCCTTGCCTTGAGCGATTTTAGGAGCAAAACTAACAGTCACGCCGTACTTTGCGGCTAAGTTTCTTAGTATCCATTTAGCGATTACTAACTTATCTGCAAGGTCTTCAACGTCCATTGGATTAAATTCGATTTCATGTTGCTCGTAATAATAGTCCTCTGTAGTAAAATTGCCAACCTCTGAATGGCTGTACTTGATTTTTCCTCCACACTGGGCGATATAACGCATTGCTTCAACTCGCAATTGTTCAAATTTTGCAAAAGGTTTGCTTGCGTGATAGCCTTTTTGGTCAGTATTAGGAAAATTCTGGTTAACCTCTGCCGGAG
Organism: Bacteroidales bacterium; assembly: GCA_015489395.1. Classification (GTDB taxonomy): domain Bacteria; phylum Bacteroidota; class Bacteroidia; order Bacteroidales; family S143-33; genus S143-33. Next base: position 3,587 of record WFZV01000134.1, on the reverse strand, counting down.
CAATAACGTAATACTCCAACTCGCCTAAAGCCTTAACTTTCATGCCTGTAGCTTTCTTGAACCGTTCATGGGCTTTTCTCAAAATGTATTCTGGTGCGCTTTCCAGAGGACGTCCTTCTTTAGTATAATATGCACACATCAGGTCTAAAGCAGGTACTTCGCTAAATGGGTTGACAAAAGCTGTACGGAACTTAGGTATAACGTATAAATCGCTGCTACTTGCTTCGACATACGAAAACAAACTCGAACCATCAACGCGTTCCCCAGTTGCAAAAATGCTTTCAAGATAATGACGTGAAGTGATTACAAAATTCAATGTTTTAAGCTTTCCATCCTCTCCAACATAGTGAAAATTAACCTGTTCTATGCCATTCTCTTCAATAAAGCGGATAATATCATATCTCGTAAACTCATAAGCTGGTTTGCGTAAATACTTGACAATAGGGTGGGGATTCATTAAGACTTCGTACTCTCTCATGGATGTGAAATTTTTGTGTTTTATTCTTAGACAAAATTATTTTAAATTTGGCAAAATCAAACTTCTTAACACAAAAATATGGACAAAAAAAATTCTTTTGGCAAAATTATTTTATCGCTGGTCGTTTTAGTGCTAATCGTCTTATTTTTAGTTTATTTATTCCTAAAATTTTCACCTAAAACTTCTTCTTTAAACAAATACCTCACAATAAGTAATATAACAAAAACCACATTTAGTCAAGAAGATCAAACTTTTATTAGTTTTGACTTTTATGTTAAAAACAATACATCGAAAACAATTAACGGATTTACTGCAATTATCAGGGTTATTACGCCACAAGGTAATTGGGACGAGTTTACCTGTGTAATTTTTAAACCAATTAAACCGCATCAAAAAATCGAAATCTCACAAGATTTTGAATACAACCCCCTGTCACCCACTCAAAAATCGATTTATAACTTGCCTTCAAAGCAGCTTAAATTCTCTGTTAGAATTACAGAAATAGACTTTAAAGACCATAAAATTAAACTTTAAACATCTATAAATCATGAAGTTTAACGATAAATTTTATCCGACACCCTTACCTAAACTTTTAAAAATAATACTCAACAACCTCGAAAAAGGCCACGTCCTTGGATTACCCAAACAACTATTTTTCAAACCCGAAAAAAACGACTTTTTCAAAACACAGTTCTTTGGCAAAAACATCGACAGTCCTCTGGGCGTTGCAGCAGGACCACACACACAACTTAGCCAGAACATTGTCCTGGCATGGCTGGCAGGAGCCAGATTTATCGAACTGAAAACAGTCCAAACTTTAGACGAATTAGACATTTCCAAGCCTTGCATTGATATGCAAGACGAAGGTTACAACTGCGAATGGTCACAAGAACTAAAAATTTACCAGGCCTTCGAACAATACTTAGACGCCTGGATACTCATCCATATCCTTAGCAAAGAGCTTGGACTTGAGAGCCACGGAGCAATTTTCAACATGAGCGTTGGTTACAATATGGAAGGCATACTTAAAGACAATGTGCAATGGTTCCTGGACAATATGACTGACGCATCGCAATATTTAGAGCAAAAAATCGAACTCATAAAACCTATTTACCCCAAAATCACTGATATACAGATACCTGCACGAATTTCCGATAATATCACGCTCTCTACAATGCACGGCTGTCCACCGGACGAAGTCGAACAAATTGCTAATTACCTCCTGACCCAGAGAAAACTACATACAATAATAAAGCTCAACCCTACCCTGCTGGGGCCTGAAATGATTAGAAAAATCTTGAAAAACGGCGGTTACAAAACAATTGTACCTGATATTGCCTTTGAACATGACCTGAAATTTGAACAGGCTGTCGAAATTATCAAACGATTACTTAAAGTAGCTGAACAAAATAACCTCTTTTTTGGCATAAAACTTACCAACACCTTAGAAAGCCTTAACAATAAAGGCTACTTCGACGACCAGGAAATGTACATGAGCGGCAAAGCCTTGCATCCAATATCCATTAACCTGGCTCGTAAATTCCAGAACCACTTTAACGGCCAGCTAAACATTTCATTTTCAGGTGGAGCAGATGCTTTCAACGTGGTAAATATTCTACGTTCTGGGCTTCGTCCTGTTACTGTTAGCTCTGATTTACTAAAGCCTGGCGGTTATGGACGTTTAGCCCAGTACTACGAAAACCTCCGTCAGGAACAGCAAAACCTTGGCATTAGCTCTATCGAACAGCTTATTCTGCACGGCCATAATACTACAGACTTGCGCAAAGCTGCTTTGAAAAACCTTAACGACTATGCTGATTTAGTGCTAATTTCACCTTATTACCAGAAACAAAGTTTTACCGACCCAAGCATTAAAACCAACCGTCCTTTGGGTGAATTTGACTGTATTGCTGCACCTTGCCAGCAAACATGCCCCACAAACCAGGATGTGCCGCAATACATGTACTTTGTTGCTACAGGACAATTGGGCAAGGCTTTTATTACTGTTTTAGAAGATAACCCGTTTCCCACAGTTTTAGGTTATACCTGCGATCATACCTGCCAGCTAAAATGTACCAGAATAAATTACGATGAATCTTTGCAAATCCGCGAGATTAAGCGTTTTATCGCAGAAAACAACAAAGATAAGCCCTTTACCCTCCCTGTAAGAAAAGTTGATAATACCGGACGGGTTGCCATTGTAGGTGGCGGACCTGGTGGTTTGGCTGCAGCATTCTATTTTCGGCTTTATGGTTTTGACGTGGATATTTACGAAGCAACTGATTCTCTGGGCGGTATGGTTGCAAAAGCAATTCCTAAATTCAGAGTCACTGATGAAGCCATTGAAAACGACATAAAACGGATTTTAGATTTAGGCGTACAGGTATTTTATAATCAAAAACTTACATACAAGCAAATTGAAAACCTACGTGCCAAATATACTGCAGTTATCGTAGCAGCGGGCGCTTCCAAAAGCTTAACACTTGAAATCCCTGGCTATGAAGCAGAAGGCGTATGGGACCCACTGGAATTTTTCTTTGTTACACGTAAAAATCCTAAGCTTGACATTGGTAAAACTGTAGCAGTTATCGGCGGCGGGAATACTGCTATGGACGCCGCCAGAATCGCAAAAAGACTGGTCGGTAGCGACGGAAAAGTTTATTTGCTTTATCGCCGTACAAAACAGTACATGCCAGCTCATTACCACGAAATTATGGATACGCTTAGCGAAGGTGTAGAACTGATCGAACTTGTCCAACCAGTGCGCTATATCGTTGAAAACAACCGCGTTACAGGCATTGAACTGCAAAGAGTAAAACTCCAGGACACAGGTAAAGGTCGTCCAAAGCCTGTGCCAATCGAAGGCGAAACCTTTATCCTCAACGTGGACACAGTAATCCCTGCAGTTGGCCAATTAATTGACCCCGAAACGGTTCCGCCTAAATTAGTGCTTAAAGACAAAATACCATTTACCCGTCAGGTAGGAATTTACGTTATTGGCGATGCTGCCCGCGGCGGATTTTCCATTGTTGGTGCGATAAACGACGGTAAAATCGCTGCTTATGATATTATTCGCACACTAAATCCGGACTTTTCGCCATATCATTAC
>WFZV01000133.1 GCA_015489395.1 Bacteroidales bacterium | reverse complement strand
TACAATACATTATACATAAAAAATTTAAATATCAAATCATTGGTCAAAAGTGTAAAAAGGTAAATCTGAACGACCTGGAACAGAAATTGAGGCAAATTCCGTATATTGCAAGAGCAGAAGTTTACCGTGACAATGTCACCGGCACGATTAACATAAAAATCTGGTTTAGAAAGCCTTTGGCTAAGTTTTATATCAACGACAAAGCTTTTTTCGTGGACAGTTCTGGTTATGTTTTTCCTGTGATGCCGGGAAAATCGCCATATTGTCTGGTTATCAACACAAATCGGGCTTTTAACAAAAAAATTAACATTAAAAACACACTTAAACTCACAGATATTGTCGATAGCTCAAAATCAGAGATTTACAAAGCTTTTGTGCTTTCTAAATACATAAATGAAGACAATTTCTTAAAAACTTTCATAACGCAGATATACATAAATAACGGTCAATTCGAGCTTGTTCCAAGAGTCGGAGATTTTACGATTATACTTGGAGATTTTAACGATTATCAAAAAAAGTTCGAAAATTTGAAAACTTTTTTAAATTACATCGACCGTATTGGCTGGAATAAATACTCTCAAATAAATCTTAGCTATTTAAACCAAATCGTTTGCACAAAAAAATAACACTTATATGGAAACACAAGAAAAAGAAAAATACATAGCTGCAATTGATATTGGTACAACTAAAGTTGTAGCGGTTTGCGGTAAAGTTCACAGACAACCTAAAACAGATAAAGTTGAGAAAATTGAGATTGTGTCCTATGGCATATCCAAAGCCAGGGGCATGAAGCGCGGCATGATTCACGACTTGAGACAGGTTATAGACTCAATCAAAGAAGCTGCTGAAAAGGCTAAATTTTACGATGATTTAAACATAAAAAACGTTTACGTCGGCATTTCCGGTTATACGATTCGCAGTTTTCCAATGCAGCATCACAGACTTATTCCGAATGGAAAAATCGAGCAGCGTGACGTTGATATCCTTACTCAGGAGGTTTACAAAACAGCCGTGAAAGAAAACGAAGAGGTTTTACACGTTATCCCGTATAACTTTGTTATCGACGATATTTATGAACATTCAAATCCCGTAGGACTTGAGGGCAAACGACTTGATGGTACATTTTACCTTATAGTCAGCGATTTGAAATTTATTAAAGGCATACGCACTGCTGTTAAACAAGCTGGCTTTGTCACGAAAAAGGTTGTTTTCGAACCTTTGGCATCGGCTGAAGCAGTGCTTAAAGACGAAGAAAAAGAAGGGGGCGTTGCTCTTATTGATATCGGCGGCGGTACTACTGATTTAGTCGTTTATCACAACAATTATTTGATTTACAGTAAAGTAATACCTTTTGGCGGAAATTCTATCACTTTAGACATTAAAAATGCTTTTGAAATCTTACACTCACAAGCCGAAGAAGTTAAAGTAAAATACGGCAGCGCTATTGCAACTAAAAAAATGGAGCATAAAACCATTGAAATACCTGGCATTGCTGGCCGTCCGCCTCGAAGACTCACTCAATACACGCTTTCGGTCATTATTCAGGCAAGGGCTACGGAAATTATCGATACTATTTTCGAACACATTAAGCATTTTAAAGATAACAAACAACTTGCTGCTGGTATTACAATTACAGGTGGTGGCGCATTGCTCAAGGATTTGCCTTTGCTTATTAGATATCGGACAGGTCTGGAAGTGCGGCTAGCTGCTCCAACTATTGCAGACGTCGAAGACCTAAATAAACCACAGTTTGCCACTACTTTAGGTTTACTTATCAAAGGCGATGAATATGAAAAACAATTGAACGAAACCGATGAGCAAGACCAGGAAATGGACGAAAAACAAACAGAGCAAAAGCAAAAGAAAAATTTCTTTGGTAAATTAGGCGATTTATTAAACAAATTAGTCTCTGAGCCAGATGACTAAAAATCCTTTTTAAAACTTAAATAAACTCTTAAAATATTTCAGCCATGATTGACATCAGCATTGACCCTGAAATGTTAGAAAATTACAACAACGAAAATAACCAAAACAAACTCTCAAATACTCCTGAAATGAACGAACTTATTGATTTTGACGCTGAAAGCGCAGGACAAACTCATATAATTAAGGTTATTGGCGTAGGTGGAGGCGGTAGTAACGCTGTGACAAATATGTATTTGGAGCAAATCCAGGACGTTGATTTTGTTATTTGCAACACTGACCGGCAGGCATTGGCCCGTAGTCCTGTACCTATAAAAATTCAGCTTGGTTCTGAACTTACAAGTGGCTTAGGCGCTGGTAATGACCCACGTACAGGTCGAGATGCTGCACGTGAGAGCATTGACGAAATCAAGGAGATTCTCTCGGACGGAACGAAAATGGTATTTATTACAGCTGGTATGGGTGGTGGCACTGGGACTGGTGCAGCTCCAGTTATTGCCAGCATTGCACGGGAAATGGATATTTTGACTGTGGCGATTGTCACTTTGCCGTTCCGTTTCGAAGGAATTAAGCGACTCAAACAGGCTGTCGAGGGTATTCAGGAACTTAAGAAAAACGTCGATGCCCTGCTGCTTATCGATAACGAGCGAATTCAGGAAGTTTACGGCGAAGCACCTGCTACAGAAGCTTTTAAAATGGCTGACCGTGTACTGACAATCGCTGCTAAAGGCATTGCTGACATCATCAACAACGAAGGTATAATTAACGTTGACTTTGCAGATGTGCGTAATATTTTGAAAGACAGCGGAATAGCTATCATGGGTACTGGCTATGGCGAGGGACAAAATCGTGCAATCGACGCTGCTGACAAGGCTATTCATTCGCCATTGCTTAATTTCTTGAACATCAAAGGCGCAAAGAATTTGTTATTTAACATTGCATACAACCCTGAGGATCCGCTCATTACAAAGGAGATTAACAGCATTGCCCAGTACATCCAGCGAGAAACAGGCAATATACCCGACACGATTTGGGGATATAGCGATGACCCGAAAATCGATAAAGGTAAAATCTCTGTAACTGTTATTGCAACTGGTTTTAACGCAAATATCGATGAATATTTAGAGCAATTGTTAACTGAATTTTCCCGCAAGTATGGAGCTGTTTCGCCGCAGCAGCCTGAAGAAGAAATTGAAAGAGAAAGAGAAACAGAGCCAAAAATAGAGTTTCCTGACGACGACAGCGAGGAAGAACAGCCAACTGCACGGACCAACGAGCAAATTTTCCCTGAGAATTATAGTGATTTAGTCAATAGTTTTGAGCGCAAGCCAATGGAATTTGATAGTATTCAGGACATAGAGAAAATCGAAAAGGAACCGGCTTTTCTGCGGTTTGGTTATCGGTTAGAAAGCAAGACCCAGGAGCATGACAATTCTAAGTTTATTTCCATAATTCGACGGTAAGTGGTTAATATTTTCGTATAAGGTGTTGGCTGTTAGATTTTTAAAAGTGATGATCATGATCAGAATTTTTTTGACTGTTTTTGTGTTTATTATGTTTAAAACTTGTTTCCTGCTGCGTTGGTCTTTCAATTCTGCGTTTTGACAGGTTTAATAGCTTTAAGTCTTTGTATTGACGAGCTAAGGCGGGCTGGTCACAGCCCGCCTTAGCTTTTTTATCGTCTGACCTAAATATCACTTAAGTTTCGTATGTACAGGGTACCTATTTCTGCTGCATAAGGGTAGTGTAAAGAACAAGTGTGTATGGAAAAAGCAAGGTGGCGCGCAAATTTGCCAGGTAACCAAAACCGTAAAAAGCTTTTTACTACTCTTTATGTTTCAATTTTGACAAAAACAGAGGTTTTTGCTGGCGTTGCTTTACTTGAAAGCAAGCGTAATTATCAGAAATTTTGCAATTTGTGGTGACGTGAACAGGCAATTAGCCGTAATAAAACCGGTGACAGAGCAATTATACCAAACAAGTCTTTTCTGGTGCTATCTGCCGCTGCTGTTTTGAGCATGTTGTTGTGCGCAATCTCAACATTTTGTCGAAATAAATCGACAGTTTTTGCGTAAAATTGACGAGTCTTTTAGACAATTTTACGGAAATTTTTACCAGGCCTGCGTGTGGAAGGTTAATATAAAATTAGGAGATGAATATAGACCTATCAAATGTTTAACAATTGAGTTGACGTGTTTTTAAGTAACCTATTTTGATGAATGATTTATTTAAATTAAGAAATTTTTGTAAATTTCGTAGCAAAAAACTATGGCTATGAACGATGAGATTTATATTGAGCTTGATGCAGAGGAAGTCAAGCATTTGCAAAAATCCAGTAGCGGTGAGCTTGAGGAAGTCTCTGCCCGAATGGAACAAATGTTCTCAGAAGGCAGGATAAAGCTTAAGTTGCCGGGCTTGAAAGACATATTAGCCAGCACTTTAGCAAAGTTTGGAGAGGCTGCACAGCAGGCTATGGAGCGGTTGAATGAGTCAGGTAAAGCAACTGCCACAGAGGCAGAGATTGAACTTGCTTTGAAGTTTAATGCAGAGGGAAAGATAGTCCTTGCGCAATTGGGCGGAACAGCAAATTTGAAGGTTAATTTGAAGATTAAGAGTTAGTATATTTCAACAC
>WFZV01000132.1 GCA_015489395.1 Bacteroidales bacterium | reverse complement strand
GCTTTCATGGAAGCAGAGAAAGTAAATACCAAGTATTGGCGTCTGGAAATTTTACGACAGGTAAAACCGGTTTTTCGTAATTATTTAGGAAATTTTACCCACCAGAAAATTTCAGAAGATTGGCATTTTAGAGCATTAGCTTTCGTTCGTGAAGAAATGACTTATGTCTTTGGTTTTAACATTGGATTTTTTAGACGAGAAGAGTCAGAAAAATTGCTTTATACACACGTGGGCATGAATGTTTTGGTACGTACCAATGGAGAGAATCCTATGCTGCGAGCAAAGTACCGTAGTTTTTTTGAGGAGCATTTGCAAAATTGGATAAATATGAGCAAAGCCATGTATACCTCATTTCGTGGAGGTGTAGGTATAGAGTTTCCTCGAATGCGTAAAATCGATAGTTTTAATTCAGAAGAAAATATTGTTTCTTTTTTGGAGCAAAGCATAAAAAAGCTTAATCAAGTATTGTATCCGCATATTGTCGAGAATCCGGATAATATTTTTGACCTTGTGGTGCGTGGTGCGCCGATGTGGAATGAGTCTATTATCGAAATTGCCAGAGAACGGTTGAATCCTAAATCGTGAAATTTGGGTGGTATGACTTTTATTAATCCTGCCTGGCTGTGGTTGCTTCCTTTAGCTTTTATTCCGCTGATTATACATCTGTTAAACCTGCAGCGTTATAGAGTAGTATATTTTAGTAATCTGCGATTTTTAGAGAAAATCGAGCAGCAACACCGGACGCGTACGCGTCTGAAAGAGATTTTGGTTTTGTTGATGCGTATTCTGTCAATTGTTGCTCTGGTTTTGGCATTTGCCCGACCTGTGCGTTATGCTTCGTCTAATGTACGTCCGTGTTCGGCTGTTGTCATGTATGTTGACAATTCGTTCAGTATGGATGGTCGAAACAAAAGCGGTTTATGTGTTGAAGTGGCAAAGAAGCAGGCTTTTATGCTTACAAAAGTGTTTCCCATGAACCAGGATTATTTGTTTTTAAGTAATGATTTGTCGCCCATGCAGCAGCAAATTTATGATGCCAGCACTGTAGCGGATTTGATTTCTAAGACGCATACTAATTATTATGTGCGAAAACTATCATTTATCGTACAGAAAATCAGTAATTTGCTAAAACCAGATACTTCGTGTAAGCCGTATGTGTTTTTGTTTTCAGATTTTCAGAAAGTTACAGCAGATTTAGGCTATGTTAAATTTTTAGGTAATTGGCAGGTCTTTCTCGTTCCCATTTACCCGCAAAAAGTTCAGAACATTGCTTTAGATAGCGCTTTTTTCGGTAGTCCGTATCATATTTATAATTCGAAAGATAGCCTGGTTTTGGTTATAAAAAATTATGGAGATGAAGCGGTTAAAGATTTGCAAATCCGGCTGTTTTTGAACGATACATTAAAATCATTTGTCACTGTAAGTCTTGAACCAAAGGAGCAAAAGTTCATACCGTTTACGTATATCAATGGCCAATCGGGCTGGAATTACGGGCGATTCGAGATTACAGATTACCCGATTACGTTTGATAATGAGTTGTTTTTCAGTTATTTTGTAAAATCAGACTTTAAAGTTTTGGTTATCAGTCAGCAGCCGAATAAGTATTTACGAGCATTTTATTCGCAGCAGCCATTTAGCCTTGATTGGCGCACTATGTCAAATTTGCCGTATTCGAAATTTTCGCAGTATAGTGCAATAATTGTCAATGGATTAAATGAATATTCGCAGGGATTAATCAATGAGTTGCGGAAATATGTTGAAAATGGCGGCAGTCTGGTAATAATCCCGGATTCAAATTTTTCGAGTGTAAATAATCTTTTAAGCAGCTTGAATATCAGCAGATTTACAGCAATAGATACGCACAAAGTTTATGTTTCGGAAGTGAATTTAAACAGCATAATTTACAAAAATTCAGTTGAAAGTTACGAGCCAAACCAGCTGATGCCATTCGTCAGAAGCTTTGGCGTACGGGAACCAAATTACAAGAACGAAACACCCTTATTGGTTCTAAAAAACGGCACAATTGCTTTGTCGCAAATATCCATGGGCAGAGGTAATGTTTATGTTTTGGCGTTTCCTTTGGATCAACGAAAAACTAATTTCATGCTTCATCCGTTGTTTGTGCCGACGTTTTATAATTTAGCTGTGTTTAGCGGAGTAAATAGCCAGCCGTTGTATTATACGCTTTCGCGCGATAAACTTATAAAAATTAACCAGCAAATATCAAGCGAATACTTAGAGCTGAAAAATGATTCGATTACTTACATCCCGCCTGTACAAATGATTGCAAATCAGACTGTCTTAAATTTGAGCTATGCTAAATTGCCTGCAGGTACATACAAATTGATGTCTAAAGACAGTTTGATACAATACGTAAGCTTTAATTATTGGCGAAAAGAGTCAGATTTAGACTATTTTACACCTAAAGAAATCGAACGTATAATCAAATCGCGGCATTTGCAGGGACAGGTAAAGATTTACGATATCAATAAAGTAAATTTACAATCGTCTGTAAAACAGCAAATTGAAGTCAAAAAACTCTGGAAAGTCTTTGTAATTTTGGCCTTAATCTTTTTGTTTTTAGAAATTTTAATCAACCGTTACTTATAAATCACAAAAATAAAATCATTATGCTTGACATTGTAGTCGGCTTGCAATGGGGCGATGAAGGAAAAGGTAAAATAGTGGACGTTCTGACAGAAAATTACGATATAATTGCACGCTTCCAGGGCGGTCCCAACGCTGGGCATACGCTTAAAGTCGAACAGAAAACAATTATTTTGCATCTTATCCCATCCGGTATTTTGCACGAAAATAAGATTAATGTTATTGGCAATGGCGTTGTTTTTGACCCAATAATTTTTCAACAAGAAATCAATGAATTACAACAATTCACAAGCTCTGTCAAAGAGCGAATAATAATTTCCAATCGCGCACATCTGATTTTACCAACGCACAGGCTACTGGACACTGCATACGAAAAAGCCAAAGGCAAACAGAAAATCGGTAGTACTCTGCGAGGTATTGGTCCTACGTATGCAGATAAAATTTCACGTACAGGGCTGAGAGTTGGCGAGATTTTTAGCCAGGATTTTGAACAAAAATTAAAAAATAAACTAAAACAACACGTTAAACTGCTTGAATTTCTGGATTATACAGACTTTGACCTGGAACGTCTTTTAAACCAGTGGCTTGAGGCTGTGGAATTTTTACGGACATTTAAAATCACAAATACAGAATATTTTTTGAACGCAGCATTATCAAACGGACAGAAAGTTCTGGCTGAGGGCGCACAAGGCACGTTGTTGGACATAGATTTCGGGACTTATCCTTTTGTAACCTCCTCAAATACAATAGCTTCTAACGCATGCACCGGCCTTGGCGTGTCTGTCAAACAGGTTGGACAGGTGTATGGCGTGTTCAAAGCTTACACAACGCGGGTAGGCAATGGACCTTTCCCTACAGAGCTTTTCGACCAAACCGGAGAACAATTGCGAATAAAAGGTAATGAGTTCGGCGCTACAACCGGGCGTCCCAGACGTACAGGGTGGTTGGACCTGGTAGCCTTGTATTATGCGGTGATGCT
>WFZV01000131.1 GCA_015489395.1 Bacteroidales bacterium | reverse complement strand
ATGTGTATAAGAGACAGACTATGCTTATTGTACTAAAAGCAATCATTTTTTCCCTGTCTTAAAGGAAGTTTTACAACACGATACACATATCGAGACATCTTCATCCTACGACATTGACCTAATACTTAAACTTTACGAAAAGGGTTTATTGTCGCAGGACCGGTATATCATTCATAACGGGACAAAGACACAAGAATACTTGCAAAAAATCTTGTATATCAACGATTTAGGTTTTAAAAACTCAATTATTGTTTTAGACAGTATCAACGAATTGGACCGTCTGGAACAGCTTATTCAAAAGCGAAAAATTAAAATCGGCCTGCGTGCTGCCATTCATCAAGAATCACAATTTGCTTTTTATACTTCAAGACTTGGTATCCCTGCGAAAAAAATCGTACAATTTTACAAAGACCGTATCCGCAAAAATCCACAGTTGGAACTTAAAATGTTCCACTTTTTCGTTGAATCAGGAATTCGCGATGTTATCTATTACTGGGAGCAATTGCAAAATGCTATTAAGTTATACGTTGAGTTGAGTAAAATCAGCGATACTTTAGACTCGTTCAACATTGGTGGCGGTTTTCCCATCAGAAATAGTCTGGATTTTGAGTACGATTATGAATACATGATCAATGAAATTGTTTTAAACATAAAAGAAGCTTGTGTCAACGAAAACATCCGTGAACCTAACATTTTTTCGGAATTCGGCAGATACACTGTGGGCGAAAGTGGTGCATTAATTTTCGAAGTTTTTGAACAAAAACAACAAAACGATACTGAAATATGGTACATTATTAACAACAGCCTGATGACCACAATGCCGGATATTTGGTCATTAAAAGAACGGTTTATTTTGCTGCCAATCAATAAATGGGACAACGAATATGCCCGGGTCAATATTGGAGGCATAACTTGCGATAGATTAGATTATTACACTCAAGAAGAAATTTCGCAGGAGGTAATTTTGCCTAAATTTTCACCTGGCGACAAAGAGCCTCTTTATATTGGCTTTTTCCACAATGGCGCTTACCAGGACGCAATCAGCGGTTACGGCGGAATAAAACACTGCTTAATCCCACAACCTAAACATATCATCATAGACCGAGACGACTCAGGTAATCTGGTCGAACACGTGTTTAAACAGACTCAATCTGCCGACGAGGTGCTTAAAATCCTGGGATATTAAACATCTAAAATATGCGCACTTTTGCTGGCATAAATCCAAAATACGCTTCAAAAGAAAGGGCTAAAATACTGCTCCAGCCAATACCTTACGACGGTACAAGCACATGGGGAAAAGGTGCAGACAAAGGTTTTGAAGCAATGCTTGATGCTGCCGAAAACATGGAACTTTACGATATCGAAACAGACTGCGAGGTTTACAAATACGGCATCCACATTTTGCCTGCTATCAAAACAAAATCATATCCCAAAGCCGTCTTCCGGGCTATTTATAATAAAACTAAAAAACTGCTTGAAACTGGCAAATTTTTGACCTTTTTTGGTGGCGAGCATTCTATTAGCATTGGCATTATCAAGGCCTTTTACGAGAAATATCCTGAGCTAAGCGTTTTACATCTGGACGCACACGCAGATCTGAGGCCTATTTATTTAAAATCTCCTTACAACCATGCTTGCGCTCTCCACGATGCTTCAAAACATGCAAATTTAGTACAGGTTGGCATACGAAGCATGGACGTTTCAGAAAAAAAATACATGAATCGCGATAGAACCTTTTTTGCCTGCGATATTCAAAAAAATCCCGACTGGATAAGGCAAGTCCTTGAAAAGTTGCATTCGCCTGTTTACATTACCATTGACCTTGACGTTTTCGACCCGTCTATTATGCCTGCCACTGGAACACCTGAACCCGGAGGCTTAAATTGGTATCAGGTAACTAATTTGCTTGCAAACGTTTTCAGTGAGTTTGAAGTTGTAGGCTTTGATATTGTAGAATTGGCTCCTGTAGCCATTTTGCACCATCCTCAATTCACAGCTGCTAAGTTGTATTATAAGCTGTTGAGTTATAAGTTTTGCAAAAAATTTAACAGGTAAAATTTTTATTTTTCATACTTTTTTGTTACATTAGACTTTTGTAAAAAATTCTGGTTCTTAAGTAACCACAAACTTTTTTTTGATTTGATATTTTTTAGTGAAACAGAAATTTTCGAAAAATGAAAACTATTTTTGAGAATGAATCTGGCCGCGTAATTATTGACGATGACAGTAAAATGGTTATTTTAGAGTTGTTTAAACATCATAAACCTGTGGATGTTTTTTATTATGAGCATATTAAAAAGCTGTTGTTGAACTACACAGAGACTTTAAAAAAGTACGACATTCACAAAACTTTGTACGATTTCCGAAATCTAAATATGTTGGTAGATGAGGAATTTATGCAATGGGTTAAAGAAAAAATCAGTTCGCAGGTCGTTGTGGCTGGGCTAAATAAGGCTGCTTTTGTTATGCCACAAGACACAATGGCCAAATTAGATTTAAAATTTATTATCCATCCTAAAATTGAAGAGGTCAAGGGTCCAGAGCGTAAGCTTTTTGAGTCGTATGAACAGGCACTTGATTGGTTGAAAAACGATGAAGATTAATCATTTTATCAAGTATTTTGCGATAATTTATTCCGGTTATTTATAAATAAGTGTCCAGACAGTCCCAGATGTATGTTTGCCTTAGGTTTTCGATTTTTACAAAAAATGTTTTGTGTAAGTTCTTGAAAATCAGTAAAGTGGCTAAAATTTAAACATCGATTTTAAGTACAAAACATATTAAAATCATTTTTTACAGTTTCACGACTTCTTTCCATTATTTTGTCTTAAATTTAATCTTTTCGAAAGTTTTCTATATTTGCATCAAACTTAAAAGACATGCGTATGGGACCTGTAAGTCAATTTATTGAAAGGAATTTTAAGCATTTTAATGCTGCGGCTTTAGTTGATGCTGCACGTGAGTTTAAAAATCAAATCGAAAAAGGCAATAAAATGATGCTGGCCATGGCCGGCGCTATGAGTACAGCTGAATTGGGCATTTCCCTGGCTGAGATGATTCGACAGGACAAAATCCATATAATTAGCTGTACAGGCGCAAATCTGGAGGAAGATTTGTTCAATTTGGTCGCTCATAAACATTATAAACGTTTGCCTAATTACCGCGATTTAACGCCTGAGCAGGAAAAAGAGCTGTTTAATAACAAACTTAACCGTGTTACTGACACTACGATTCCCGAAGAAGAGGCAATGCGCCGCGTGGAAGATATTTTGTTCGAATACTGGAAAAAAGCTGAGGCAGAGGGCAAGCGTTATTTCCCGCACGAATATTTTTATCAGGCGTTATTGGACGGACGTTTTGAGCAATTTTACCAGATCGATCCCAAAGATTCGTGGCTTTTAGCGGCTGCGCAGAAAAACTTGCCTATTGTCATTGGTGGCTGGGAAGATTCGACTATTGGTAATGTTTTCGCTGCACGTGTTATGGAAGGCAAAATAAGCTTAAATGTTATGAAAACCGGTGTTGAGTACATGATTTATCTGGCAGAGTGGTACAAAAACAATGCTAAGCCGGGCGTTGGATTTTTCCAGATAGGCGGCGGAATTGCTGGCGATTTTCCGATTTGCGTTGTGCCTATGCTGATTCAGGACATGAACATTGATGTGCCGTTTTGGTCGTATTTCTGTCAAATCAGTGATAGTACAACAAGTTACGGCTCATATTCCGGCGCTGTGCCAAACGAGAAAATTACATGGGGCAAGTTAGATGTTGATACTCCTAAGTTTATCATCGAATCTGACGCTACGATTGTCGCACCACTTATTTTTGCGTATGTTTTAGGTTGGTAGCGGAGTCTGAAAAATTCGTAAAATTCCTGCGATTATCCGTATTTGAGCGAGATAAATCAGGCTGCGCCAGAGGCGCAGCCTGATTGTTTTTTGCCAATTACCTGTACCTTGTTTTAGTTCGATAAATTTTGCTCGATTCGTAAAATTATCGGTTTTTGAAGCTTACTGGGTTATTTTTTTGTTTTTAACCCATTTGTCGAGCCATGCAAAAACTTCTTTATGCCACAGTTTGCTGTCTGCTGGTTTAAGTACGAAATGCGTTTCGTCGGGGAAATAGAGCAGTTTCGATGGTATGCCCAGGCGTTGTGCTGCAGTAAATGCGGCGAAACCTTGAGTTTCTGGTACACGGAAATCCTGCCCACCGTGGATAATTAGAATTGGCTTTTTCCAGTTTGTAACGTACGTCATAGGATTAAATTTGTGGTAAAGCTGCGGGTTTTGCCACGGTGTGCCGCCGAATTCATGTTCCGGAAACCATAGTTCTTCGGTTTCATAGTACATTGAAACGAGGTCAAATAGCCCATCGTGACAGATGAAAGCGTCGAATTGGTCAGGCGCTTTGCCCATGAGGTAATTAATCATATAACCGCCGTATGAAGCTCCCAAAGCGCCTTTGCGGTTAGGATCGATAAATGGATATTTTTTCAGTACGTAAGCCAGACCGTCCATTAAGTCGTAATAAGGTCTGTCGCCCCAATGCAGGCTAATCGCTTCTTTGAAAGCATCGCCATAGCCGGTTGAACCACGGAAATTAATTGCAACTGCAACGTAACCATGTGATGGTGCGATTTCTAAGTTCCAGCGGTAATGAAATTCGTCCAGCCATGCGCCTTGTGGCCCTCCGTGGATGTAAAATGCCAGGGGGTATTTTTTGTTTGGGTTAAAATCTACGGGTTTTAGCAGCCAGCCATGCACTTTTATGCCATCGCGGTCGGTAAACCAGAATTCTTCGACCTGGCCGAATTTGACTTGTTGTAGGATTTTGTCGTTAAAGTGGCTGATTTTCTTAAGATTTAGGCTATTTAAGTCAAGCCGATAGATTTCAGCAGGAGACGTAAATGACTGTTGTAAGAAATATAGATAGTGACCGGCTAAATTAATATTCTCGTTGGTGTGCTGGTTATAAAGTTGTTCGATTTTTTGGGTTTGAGTGTTGAGCTGGTAAATGCAGACTCGTCCATGGTGTTGGCCTGTGAAGTAAATATTTTTACCGTCAGGGCTGATTATAACGTCTTGAGGGTTGACCTGGAAGTTTTCTGTAAGGTTTTCGACGTTTCCAGTACTCAGGTCATATCGCATTATTCTAAAGCGGTCTGCCTCGTATTTAGGTGTTTTCATGGCCAGGTAATAGAGGTATTTTCCATCTGGCGAGAAGAAAGCGACGCGGTCCCATGCTGGGTTGTTTTGAGTCAAGTTTTTGGTTTTTCCGGTTTTAGTATCATAAAGAAAAACGTCGAAATTAGTTGTCCACATGCGGTCACGTCCTAATTTTGTGGTGTAAGCAATGTAACGGCCGTCAGGTGAAATCGCGAATTCTTCTGTGCCGCCGAAAGGTTTAGACGGGCAATTGCCCTGTACACCAGCCATAATGTCTATTACAGTATCACCGTTTATTGGCATCATAAACAGGTGGTTCCAGCGGTGGTCTTCCCATGTGTCCCAGTGACGGATTGGCAGTTGTGTGAATTCTTTGTATTTTGCTTTAAGATTTTTGATTTTCTTTAAACTATCTGCTAATATGTTTAAATCCTGGACATTGGCAAAGGTCTGGATTGAGAAAACAAAATACTGTCCATTTGGAGCGATTTTGAGATTCGAAAGGCCAACGGGAAGTTGTGTAATTTGTTGAGTTTTTTCGTGGATTAAGTCGTATTTAAATATTTGCGGAGAGCCGTTTCGCGTGCTAATGAAGTAGAGAAATTTGTTGTTAGGACCAAAAACTGGGTTGTAATCTGCACCATTGTAAGTTGACAGGTTAAAAATAGCGTCCTGGTCAAAGTCAAAAAGATAAAGCTGGGTTTTTGAAGTATTGTCTAATTTGTATGACGTAACGACAACAGCAAGGTATTTGCCGTTAGGGGAGACTGTCAGTTGTGACAGTCGTTTCATTTTAATCATGTCGTCGAAAGTGAATGGGTGCTTTTGCTGGGCGAATAGTCCAACGGACAACAGACTAAAGATTATGACAAGAAGTTTTCGCATATCGATTGATTTTAAGGTTTGTTGTAAGTATTTTGTTGATTTTTAGGAAGTTCCATAGTTATTTGGATTTCACTGTGGTTGCCTTTGTTAATGGTTTTGTAGTTAATTCGTGAGTGTGAGTAAGCCATAACCATTTTAAATCCGTCTAAAACAGGCTTATCCTCTTTGCGGTATTCTTCCATGCGGCTTTTTATGATTTCTTGTTTTGGCAGGTTGATTAAATCATTGGCTTTTTGCACTTCAACGTCGAATTTTAGCAGGTCGTTTGTTGGAATCATAAATTTTGTCCAGAGAATGTATTTATCGTTATGGTCAACAGCTTTAATTTCAATAATCGAATCATCTGGAGCATATTTTCTAATTGCTAAAAAAAGTTCGAATAAAGTATCGTTCAAAATGTCTTTCAAGAGGTATTTGTCCATTAATTGGGTCAAATGGTGGTAACCTTTATCGTTGTTTTTAACCATAACGTCAAAAAACGAATTAGCAGTACGCGGGTCCATGGTCTTATTTGTTTACAGGAGTCATTTTCAAAGATAAAGATTTAGCAAAAAAAATTAAAATCAGATAAATTTGTCCCAAATTCATTTATTTTTGTCTGTTAAACAGCAAAAATTTAGCTTTTATGAAAAAGTTTTACATCGAAACATACGGTTGTCAGATGAATGTCTATGATAGCCAGCAGGTTGAGACGATTTTAGAAAATTTAGGTATGGAGAAAACCGATGATTACCGTCAGGCAGATTTGATTCTGGTCAATACCTGCGCAGTTAGAGAACATGCAGAGCAAAGGGTTCGTGGGCGATTAGGACTTTTTAAAGCATGGAAAAAACAAAATTCAAATATAAAAGTTGGTTTATTAGGCTGCATGGGGCAGCGGTTAAAAGATAAGCTCCTGGAACAAGAGCCAGTTTTGGACTTTGTGGCCGGTCCTGACACTTACAGGAAATTACCCATAATTTTAGATAAAATCCAACATGGTGAACGGGTTGCAGAGGTCAAATTGGACAAAAACGAACTTTATGACGAGATTTTACCGCATCGGGACGAAACCAGCCGTATTTCTGGCTTTGTAACCATTATACGTGGTTGCGATAACATGTGTGCTTTTTGCGTTGTGCCGTTTACGCGCGGACGGGAAAGAAGCCGCCCACCGCAATCGATTCTCAAAGAAATTGAGCAAATGCTTGAGCAAGGTTACAAAGAAGTTACGCTATTGGGGCAAAACGTTGATAAATACCATTACGAAAACACTGATTTTGCTAAATTGCTCGAAATGGTCGCACGGTTGGACCCAAATTTGCGTGTTAGATTTGTTACTTCGTATCCGCAACACATGAAAAATGAAGTGCTTGAGGTGATGGCTAAATACGACAATATCGCCAAAAATATTCATTTGCCTGTACAGTCGGGTAGTAACCGTATTCTTGAACTTATGCGCCGTGGCTATACGCGCGAATGGTATTTAGACCGTATAAAGGCTATCCGTCAAATCGTTCCAGAAACAGCTATCGGTACAGACATAATTGCTGGCTTTTGCTCAGAAACCGAAGAAGACCATCAACAGACTTTAGACCTGATGGAGCAAGTAAAATTTGATTATGCGTACATGTTTAAATATTCTGAACGTCCGAATACTTACGCTGCAAGAAATTACAAGGACGATGTGCCAGAAGAAGTAAAAATCCGGCGGTTGAATGAAATAATTGAGCTACAAAACCGTCATAGTTATGAGAGCAATAAACGTGATGTTGGTAAGACTTTTAAGGTACTGGTCGAAAAAACTTCCCGTCGAAGCGACCGTCAGCTGATGGGCCGTAATTCTCAGGGAAAGGTGATTGTTTTCGAAGCTGACAAAAGTTTGATAGGCCAGTATGTTGATGTTGAAGTTTATGATTTTACCCAGGCTACTTTGCTTGGCAGACTTAAAAAGTGATTTAAATGGGATTTTTGCATTTTACATTTGTGGATTTCGTTGATATTCTGCTGGTTGCATATCTGTTTTACCAGCTTTATATGGTTATTCGCGGAACTGTAGCTTTGAAGATTTTTATTTTGATTTTGTTGCTTTATTTTGTTTGGTTGATAGTCCAGGCCCTGAATATGAAACTTTTATCGACAATCTTGCAAGACATTATCGGGCTTGGACTGATTTCTATTTTAATAGTTTTTCAGCAAGAGGTCAAGCGGTTTCTTTTGATGTTTGGCAATAAATACAGGAATTTATCCAACGGCCTGGAGAAGTTTTTAGCGCGCTTGTCAGGTGTAGAATTGCGATATTTCCCTATTGAGCCGATTATGGAGGCTGTTAAATATTTTAAAGAGCATAAAATAGGTGCTTTAATTGTTATTGTCCGTCAAAATGATCTGGCTTTTGTTGTTGAAACGGGTATCAGGTTGGATGCAGAAGTCAGTGCTGAGCTGCTCAAAACGATTTTTTATAAAAACTCGCCTTTACATGATGGTGCGGTTGTCATTAAGGAAAACCGGATTTTGGCTGCTGCTTGTATCCTGCCTTTGACTGAACGTAGTGATTTACCGCAGTTTTTAGGACTGCGACATAGAGCTGCTATTGGAATAACTGAAAATACAGATGCTTTTGTTATTGTCGTCTCTGAAGAACGCGGAGAGATTAGTTATGCTGAATATGGCAACATTTACATTAACGTTGACCTTGAAGTTTTGCGAGATGAGATTAAAAAACGGTTTGAACTTAAAATGAAAGTCCGTAAAAAGTCTGTAAAACCTTCAGAACAAGTTTCTTCCGACCCTGTAGAGCAATTAACTTATTAATAAGTCTATTCATTGGTGTTTTGAATTAGTAAATCGTCTGATTTACTTAGAATTTTGTTTGTCAGATGTTTATGTTTTTTT
>WFZV01000130.1 GCA_015489395.1 Bacteroidales bacterium | reverse complement strand
ATTTCGTTTAAATCACTGAAAATGTTTTACTTAAAACTCATAAAGGACCCTTCTCTGGTCGAAAAAGCAATGGAACTTGTGAAAAAATTTTATTCCAAATACTACAACTCATACCCAAACGAGCTACCCGACTACTTTATAGCTGCTTTCGACGACAACAACAATATCATTGGCACCATAGGACTTTTGGTCAAAGAACCTTTTAGCAACAAAAAACTCGAACTTGAACAATATTTTGAATTTTCATTCGACTCAATTATAGAAAACCCTGATAGCACAACTATTGTCTCATTTGCACGATGGGTATCAACCCGCCCTGACCTGACGATTTACACTATTTATGCAGGGACGCTGATGGCTTACTACCTAAGAGCGCCGTACGAATTTATGTTTTCTGTCGAAAAAGTCGTTAATAATCTGATTACCAGACACAAACTACCAATAAACACAATCGAAGCCAGAGTCAAAGAACACGTTAAACATGGACCTTACAAAGAATATTTCACCAAACAAAAAATTTTCATAACTTACCAAAAAACTAAATTTCTCTTAGACTACTTAGAGCAAACTTATGGGTTACCCAATGGACACAAAGTCGATATACCAAAAGATTTAAACACTATAAAACAATATAAACTAACCAACGATGGAACTTGAAAACTTTGTCCAGGCAATACAATCTAACAACATCGAAATAACTGTTAACCAACAAGATATACAAAAAACTCAAAGAAACGTCACTGGCTATAACCGACAAATTTTAGCTATAATTTACCCCACCAATACTCAACAAGTACAAACAATTGTCAATTTAGCCCGCAAATTTCGAATTCCTCTTTATCCTATCAGTAAAGGCAAAAACATTGGCTTAGGTTCAAAACTGCCAATCACCGACAAAGCAGCTATTGTGAGCCTTGAAAAAATGAACCGCATAATACAGGTAAACCAGGACTTTGGCACTGCAACCATAGAACCGGGCGTTACCCAGCGGCAAATGTACGAATACCTCAGCTCTATCAACGCAGACTATTATTTAGACGTAACAGGCGCACCTGCCGACTCCTCCATAATCGGCAACATTATTGAGAAAGGTGTCACTTACAACACAATCCGCTTTAATGCAGTAATTAGCTTCGAAGTTGTCCTTGGCACCGGCGAAATACTTACTACAGGTTACGCACATTATCCCAATACACCACTGGCAGAAATATCAAAATATGCACCAGGTCCAAGCTTGACAGAACTTTTTATCCAATCAAATTTCGGCATTGTTACAAAAGCTATTATAAAACTAAATCCCAAAACCGAGCAACACGTCGCATTTACACTCACTCTCTACAACGAACAACAAATCGGCGAAATAATCGAAAAAATCCGGTACCTAAAACAGCAAAAAGTCATCAACACAGTCGTTCACATTGGCAATCATCATCGTACTTTCATCACTGCAGCTCCTATGGTTTACCGCTACCTTAAGTCGCAAGGCATGAAAGCCGACAGACAAACAGCCGAAAGCCTCCTGGAAAAATTCTTACCAGGCGGATGGTCGCTAATCGCTTCCCTCAACGGACCCAGACAAATGGTTAAAGCTGCTAAAAAAATCGTCAAAAAAACTCTTAGTCCCTACGGCAAAATCTCATTTATCGACGAAAACAAAATCCGGCTTGCCCAAATTCTTAGCAAAGTTTTCGGACTAAAAAAACTCAACATTTACCTCAATTCCATCTCGCCACTAACCGGCTTTACTTTTGGCCGTCCATCAGACGAAGCCCTGCACAGCATCTACTGGCCGCACGCTGACGAAAACCCGCTCTGGAAAGAGCCTGACCAGGCAGACTTTGGCTTTGTTTTTATCGTTCCTGTCAGCCCTCTACGTAAAACTGAAGTCGATAAAACATTGCAAATCATTCGTCAAATAGAACAAGATTTTGGCTATAAATTGGCTGTTACCCTTAACCCTGTTGACGAATTTATCCTTGAAGGCGTGGTTAGCTTTGATTTTGACTTAAAAGACCAGCAACAAGTACAAAAAGCACATAAAGCTATTCGTACAGCTATTGAAAAATTTGTACAAGCAGGACTTATCCCCTATCGCGTTGATATAAATAATTACGATTTGCTCATCGACCCCAACGACATTTACTGGCAAAAAATCCGCGATTTGAAAAAAGTTTTTGACCCTGATAACATCATCTCGCCCAAACGCTATAACCTGATTTAGAGCGAGCCTAACATAACGAAAAAGGCGGCTGGCAAATGAAAAATCTATAAGCTGTCCAGCCGCCTTTTTCGTATCATACCCGGGCTTTTGCAATAAAAGGATGATTTTTTGCGTCTTGTTAAATACGTCTTTCTGCTTCAACGAATCAGCAACAAATGCGGTACCCGGCTATGGGCAATTTGAGTTCCAAAAACCGTCAACAAGCGGTTCAAAAAATTACTCGTAAATTAGACGTATTCCTCGCCTTTTTCGATTTTTATTTTGTTGACTATCTGGCGGATATGTTGCTCATCGTCTTTATTTGCAATCAGCAGCATATTATCGTTTTCTGCAACAATAACGTTTTCCAGTCCCAGAAGTACAACTAATTTATCGTCAGGAACGCTGACAAAGCTATTGGAAGTTTTAAACGTAATGACATTATTTCCGATAATAACATTATCATCTTCGTCTTTTTCATAATTTTCGTACAATGACCCCCACGTACCCAGGTCAGACCAACCGAAATTGGACGGTATGACGTAAACGTTTTCTTTTTCTTTCTCCATAACTCCATAGTCAATGGAAATGGCAGTAATTTTCTCGTATACTTGTTCGATAACTAAATTTTCGTTCTCTGTATTAAGTTGGTCTTTGATTTTGTCAAATTCATGTACAATCTCCGGCAAATACTTATGCAATGCGTCCAAAATAGTTGATATTTTCCAGATAAAAATACCAGAATTCCACAAAAACTCGCCGCTTTTTATAAAAATTTCTGCAGTTTCACGGTCAGGTTTTTCTGTAAATGTTTTAACTTTAAAAACTTGCTTATCATTAACTTTAAATTCGACACTACTGTCAAATTGAATGTAACCATAACCAGTCTCTGGACGAGACGGATTTATGCCTAAAGTAACCAGCGCTTCAGGTTTAAATTTATTGATAAAATCAACGCCAGCATTAAGAGTCCTGGCAAAATCTTCAACATCAATGACTAAATGGTCTGCAGGTGTAACGACCATAACTGCATCTTTGCTCTTAGGCAAAATCTTATAAGCTGCGTAAGCTATGCAAGGTGCTGTATTACGACGACGCGGCTCTAAAAGGATATTCTGTTCAGGAATATCAGGTAACTGCTCACGGACTAAATCAAAATATTGTTGATTGGT
>WFZV01000129.1 GCA_015489395.1 Bacteroidales bacterium | reverse complement strand
TGTTTAGCTTTTGAAAAAATTTTTATATTAATTTAGCTTTGTGTAAAAATTGCGAAAAATGACTGATTTGGACAACATAATTAACAATGCTGCTGGCCAGTGGTCAAAATATTTAAACCAACAGCAAGAAAATAGCGACTTTTTCTACCAACAATCATCCAATTTAGAACAACAACAGGCTTATGAATATCTGGACGAACTTTTGCAGCAATATGAAAACATTAGTATTGAACAGGTTTTTGATGGGACTTTTTTAGAAAATGATTTTGGTAAATTTTTTCTTATTGAAAAAAGCATTGATTTCCAAACCAATTGGCCTACAAAAGATGATGCAATTCAGCAACTTGTCAACGATTTAAAGCTTGTGTACGGTATTAAGCACAAACGCGAAAAAGAACTTAAAAGGGCAGGGTATAAGACCTTGCATGACTTAACCACACACGAAAAATACAAACATGAAGCTGAACAGGTTTTAAAATTGATCGAAAAACAGGATATTTACTCACTCTGGCAACACCATTATAATAGATATAACACCAAATCGTCCATCCCTGCTTTGAATTTATTAGGATTTTTCGAACCACACGAAACAGTAATTTTTGACATTGAAACCCTTGGCTTGTTTGGCCGCATAATTTTTCTGTTTGGCACAGGTGTTATTTTACAAAACCGCCTGATAATCAGACAATTTTTAGCCTTAAATTACGAACAAGAAGCTGCAGCTATCGCACACTTTACTGAATTTATTAAGCCGTTTAAAGCCTTAATTTCATTCAATGGCCTGACTTTTGACCAAAATTTCGTACAGCAGAGACTCGTTTACAATGGATTGAACGAAACAATTGAAAAACCACATTTTGATGTACTCAGATACGCACGCCGTTTTTGGGCAGATTTAGATTTACCCGACTTTAAACTCAAAACTTTAGAAAAATACATTTTAGACATAGAGCGTGAAAAGGACGTGCCTGGTGACCTTGTACCTGACTTTTACCAAAAATACATCGAAACACAAAACATTGGCCCTTTGGTTCCAATAATCACTCATAACCAGCAAGATATAATCTCCACAGCCAAATTGCTGTCTTTAATCTTCAAATAACCATGGCTTTTGACGAAATTCTAAATATTTTAAAAACAAACAATTACTTCAAACATCGCTTAACTCATATCGAACAGCTGCCAGAACACAAACCGCATCATTGCCAAATCAATGATTTTAGCCCAAATATCCAGAATTATTTAACCCAAAAAAATATTTCACTTTACTTACACCAGTGTCAAACTATAGAACTGGCACGGAACCACAAAAATGTTATCATTACCACTCCAACAGCTTCTGGTAAAACCCTGGCGTACAACTTACCTGTTCTGGAGCAATTAGAAATCGATAAAAAAGCAACTGCACTTTACATTTTTCCAACTAAAGCTCTCACAAATGACCAACTAAAAACACTCAAAGAAATTCAAAAAATCACGAAAATCACTTTAAATCCAGCTATTTACGACGGCGACATTTCTTCTAAAACCAAATCTTTCGTACGCAATACCTCCAGAATTATCCTGACAAATCCTTATGAACTGCATCAAATCTTACCCTGGCATTACCAGTGGATACGCTTTTTTTCAAATCTGAAATTCATAATCATTGACGAAGCCCATCAATATCGCGGCGTGTTTGGCTCAAACATTGCCTTTCTTATCCGTCGTTTGCTGCGAATCGCCCGGTTTTACGGTAGCGAGCCACAATTTATCCTGTCTTCGGCCACTCTGGCCAATCCTGTAGAATTTGCACAAAATTTAACCGGAAAAAAATTCAAACTTGTCGATACCGACGGCTCACCAAAAGGCAAAAAAATCTTTGTATTTTACAATCCTTATTTTAAACCCGACATCAATACTTCAATCATCGAAGAAACAGCACGGCTATTGGCCACAATGGTTTTTAAAAACCTAAAAACCATTGCTTTTACACAATCACGACGTCTTTCTGAACTTATTGCACGCCGCAGCCGCGAACTGCTTGAGAAAAAATATCCACACTTGGCACAAAAAATCGCATCATATCGCGCCGGCTACCTGCCTTCTGAACGCCGAAAATTAGAACAACAGCTCAAAACCGGACAATTAATTGGACTAACTTCCACAAATGCCCTGGAGCTTGGCATTGATATTGGACACTTAGACTCTGTAATCATCACAGGCTTCCCCGGGACGATTATTTCTTTTATGCAACAGTCAGGCCGCGCTGGACGTAAAGCCCGACCTGCGCTTACTGTGTTTGTTGCTTACCAGGACAAATTAGACCAATACTTCATGAACAACCCAAATGAACTGTTTTCCCGCGGTTTTGAACATGCAATCATTGACCTGAAAAACCCTTATATCTACTCAGGCCACCTGCTTTGCGCTGCTGCTGAGCTGCCTTTAACCAACAACGATAAAAACTTTTTTGACCAGCAACTGTTTGAACCAACAATACAGCAATTTACCAACCAAAACCTTCTGAAACAAACACAAAAAGGCTGGATTTACACAGGCAAAGTTGCACCTAATCAAGTGGTTTCGCTAAACAGCATTAGCTCAGACACTTACAAAGTCGTGCATAACGGCCAAATCCTCGAAACACTAAGCCAACAACAGGCTTTCCGCGAAGCCCATCATGGCGCTGTTTTCCTCCATCAAGGCGAAACTTACATCGTAACCGAATTTGATCAAAATACAAAAACCATAACTGTCCAGAAAAAATCCGTTGACTTTTACACCCAACCGCTAAAAAGCATAAACGCCTGGATACAAGACACTTACCAGAGTTTACAATTTACAACTTTTAAACTCTATTACGGAAAACTCAAAATTTCCGAGCAATTTACAGGCTACAAAGTAAAACGTGGCGATCAAATCATCGGATTTGGGCAGCTGGACTTACCACCACTGGAGTTCGAAACAACTGGACTGTGGTTCACTTTTGACGACAACATTTTAAACCAGGTTTGGCAAGAACATCCAACGCAAACCCCGGCTTATCCTTCATTTCTCAAAGGCATGACCATTTACCAGCCTAAATTAGACTTGCTTGCGGGCGGTTTGCACGGAGTGGAACATGCAATGATTGGCATAATGCCGTTTTTGGTTATGGCTGACCGTTGGGATTTAGGCGGTTTCTCTACTGTAAACCACCTTGATACAGGCTTACCCACAATCTTTATTTACGACGGATATCCTGGTGGCATCGGTTTAACGCAAAAAGCATTTAATATATTCGAAAAAATCGTCAGTATGACTTACAAAGTCGTTAGCGAATGTAAATGCAAGGACGGTTGCCCGGCATGTATAATGTCGCCAAAATGCGGAAACGACAACCGCCCTCTGGACAAAAAAGCTGCAATTCACATACTTAAAATCATGTTAGAATCCTACGAACAAGCTAAAAACTAAGTTTTTACGAAAATCTTAAGCGTCCTACTCTTACGTAAAATTGAGCTTAATATCCTTGAGAATTAGCCAAAACTGCCTAATCCAGCTTCTAATTGCTGGCGTAACATTTGTAAAAACTGCACTTTCTATGGCCAAAAATATTAACCCACCGAAAAATAAAGTTTTCGACAAATTAGCAAGATTTCAGACGAAAATTCTCATAATTTAAGGACTTATAGCAAAACTTGCAGCTACTATACCAGGTTTCACAACTTCCTTTTGATACTCAACAAAGGATTTTAGAGCAAAAATTTAACGAATGGAAAGGCAAAACTAAGCAAACCGATGACGTTACTGTGTTAGGCATTAAATTAAAATAATCAAAGTCAATACTGATTGAACTCCAATAATCTGCCTACTAAAGAACAGTAACTTTAGTATAGCTGGCGACAGACAACTTTCCTATTTCGAGTCACTATAACTTTTAGTTATAATACGATTTTCTGTTTGAAGCTGTTTTATTGCAGATTCTCAAACAAGATAAACACAATAAAAAAT
>WFZV01000128.1 GCA_015489395.1 Bacteroidales bacterium | reverse complement strand
GTTGTAGCACACAATGTTTATTGGTTTCTTAACTGTCTTTGCCATAGTAAAAGAGATTTTTGTCTATAAATTTATGAAAATATAAAAAACAAGACAAATCCCCTCACCTCCCAAAAAATTTTCCCGTTTCATTCCCAAAATTTTCAATAATTTATCGTATATTTGCAATAAACAAAAGTCCTGTATTGTGCCGGGAGGTTATAAGTTTTACAGAAAAAAGTGTTTTAACCCGAAGAAAGAGTTTCAGGGTACGACCAAAGAGCTGGCGCGTTTTGCCAAGGCCCTGGCTCATCCTGCGAGAATAAAGATTTTACGTTTTCTTAGTCATTCGGATTTTTGTTATACTGGTGATTTTGTGGAAGTTTTACCTATGGCACAATCCACTGTTTCGCAGCATCTCAAGGAATTAAAAGACGCTGGTTTAATCATTGCTCGCGAGCAACCACCCAGAGTAAGTTATTGTATTAACCATGAAGCCTGGCAGCGGGCAAAGATGCTGTTTAAGGATTTTTTCGACGCACTAAAAACTGAGGAAGAGCAATCGCAATAAGTCTTGCCTGTATCATTAGTCAGCTGATAAATTTTCTAATTTTTTTTGCTTTAAAACATCGTATTTTAACGATAATTAATTTGCGTCGATTAAGTTTTATCGTATTTTTGCGATGAATTTTAAAACATTAAATATGAAAGTTGCAATTGTTACAACAGATGGAAAGACTGTAAGTCAGCATTTTGGGCGTTCGCCGTATTTTAAAATTTTTACAATAGAGAACGCCCAGATCGTTGATGAACAGATGCGTGAGCGTGGCACTGGGCATGTAGCCCAAACCCGGGAAAATGAAGCTCACGCATTCGCTCATCATGGTCACCATGGACAGTGTAGTGAAGGTCATGGTCGTGGAAAACATGAACAGAAAGCTCATGGCTATGGACCTGATGCTGATTCTAAGCATACTGCTATGGCAGCAGAAATAGCAGATTGCGATATTTTAGTGGCAGGCGGCATGGGCCGTGGAGCTTACGAAAGTTTTTCCCGTGCAGGATTAAAGGTAATTTTGACCGATGCAATAAATATCGAAGATGTGGTCAAAGGTTTATTAGATGGTTCGTTACAAAATTTAGCTACTGCGCGAGTTGATTAAATTTTTTTACTGTTGTTTATCGTAATTTTACGATTTACGATGATTTAAATGTCAAAAATTCAAAGCATTATGTTTACAATTAAAGATAAAAAGCCTGTAGAAGAAATACAGACACCGACGGCAAAGAAAAACATTATTACCCGCCGTCAAAAATTTGGCAAGTACATTACAGTCAATGGTTGTAATGGCAGTTCTGACCTTGGACAGCTCACTGTAGCTGTGGCAAATGCTATTCGAGATCGAGTTCCGAATGCTTTTGTAGATTGTCCGTATGCTCTTTTCGCAGACGTAGAAGGTTCGTCACAGGTTATTTTGCATGCTGATTATCGCATAGTGATCGATGGATGCAAGTCCAGGTGTTTGACAAAAGCACTGGAGAGTGTAGGAGCTAAAGTTACTTTGTCCTATGCTATGGACGAAGATTTTGGTTTTGAAAAACATCCACAACCTGCAAAGTATTCGCAGGAACAAGTGGAGATTGTTGTTTCCAGAGTTTTAGATGATTTAAAGAAAAAAGGTCTTATTTCAAAATAAAAATTTTAAACAAAAAAATAAAAAGCTATGGTTAAAAAAAGTAATGATTTCATAAAGAAAAACCTGGTATGGTTTGTTTTAGGTGCAGTATTGCTTGGTTTTCTTATTGGTCCTAATTTGTCCAAGCACACGCTTAAGAGTATGAAAAGTTTAATTTTGCCTTCAGTGTTTACAATGCTCTGGGCTTCAATGATTAACATGAAGGTGGAACATTTTGCAAAGAGTTTTAAACAGCCTAAGAAATTGCTTGTTGGTAATATTATGAGTTTAATTGTTGCACCGCTTTTGATGTATCCTATAGCTCTTATTTTTGCAAGTCGCACTCCGAAAATTTTTGCTGGTATGGTACTCACCGGGCTTGTCCCACCTGGAGGGTTTATGCCGTATTGGACAATGATTTTGAATGCAAATATGGGATTAGCTGTTTCATTAGCTCTTACAACATTCGTATTTGCTTTGGTTATCATACCATACGGTATGAAGTTTTTAGCTGGTAGTAAAGTTCATGTTGATGTCATGTTTTTGTTTGAAAAAATCTTGATTTTGTTAGTTGGTCCTTTTGTTTTGGCAATGATTACAAGATGGGCTATTATCCACAAAAAGGGCGAACAAGAGTTGAATAAATATAAACCATATTTGAGTTTGTTGTCCAGTCTTTTGGCGCTTTATTTAGTATTTACAGGTGTTTCGCTTAAAGCAGCATTTTTATTGAAACACATCCAAATTTTAGTTCTACCAGTAATTGGTGCTTTTTTGTATTATTTGATAGCTTATCCATTTTCGTATTTTGTGCTTCATAAGTTGTTTAAATTCCCGCTATTTGATGCTATTCCGTTGATTTATGGTACTTCTACAAAAGACCTTTCTGTTGCTATGGCTCTGGCTGCAGCTGCTTTTGGGCCTTTGACATTGCTTGGTGTCGTTATGAGTATGATTTTCCAGATGCCAATGGCTTCAATGTGGTACAAGTACTTTAGCAAACTCGAGATTAAAGAGGAAGAAGTTGTTGAGCGTGAAGTCGTTGAGATTGGAGGCAAAGAGCTTGAAGTTATTGATGTTTACGAAGAAGGTGAGCTTAAAGAAGAATTGGTCGAAACAGACGAAGAGATAATCGAAGAAGAATTAGAGAAATAATAAAAATTATGACCACTACTACAGAAAAACTCAACGGAATGTTTGAATTTATAAAATCTTTAGACAAAACTTTAAAATTAGTTAAACAATGAAAAAATTAAGAATTTTACTTGCCCTGCTTTTTGTTTTGGTAGGGACAATGGGCTTTGCTCAAAAGGACACTTTACATACGAAAAAATTGTATCCACGACCGCCTATTTATGGCATACCAGCTAAGACGCTGCCACATGGACACCTGATTTACAGGTCTTATTTTACTTACAGCGATTTTACAAGCATGTATAGCTCAAAACAAGGACAAATGGTCAGTTTGCCATCGAATATGAGTTTTACAACTTATGCTTATACGCCAAAATTGCGTTATGGACTGACAAACCGCCTGACTTTAATAGCTAATTTCCCGCTCGTTTACAAGGTTATGAGAAAGGACAATTTAACCAAAATTGGACGTGGGGTTGGTGACATTCAGACTGCTATGCTTTACAGGTTTTATTTCAACAAGCAAAAGAGATTTTTGATTTCAGGTTTGTTATATTCAAAGTTACCCACAGGCAAAGCAACACAGATTACAACAGGTGAGTTGCCTCTGGGAACTGGCTCGTACGATGTTGGTGTGGCTCTGATGCCTGAAAAAGAATTCGGAAAATTGGATATGAGACTAAGTGCATTTTATATTTATCGAAGCAAAAATCCTGCTGGCGTGGATTTGGGAGATGTTCAGATGGTTTCATTAAGTACAGCGTACAATTGGTCGCGGAATTTTATTACTGAAGCCACGGTTTTATATAAATACGCGGATAATAACCGCAAAGCTGGTCAGGTTTTGCCTGGGACTTATGTTAAAAAGGCTCAGTTAGTTTTGGGTGCGCAATATCGTCTAAGTCGAACATTTTTGTTGCAGACTGCAGTGCCTGTCACGTTGTATGCTCATGCTCCTTTTAGTTCGAAATATGATTTGTGGATAGGATTTTTCTATTTGTGGTAGATTTTAGTTTTAGATTTTTGGTGAAAACTATGTAAAATAGGCCAGCGGTGCGTCAGGCGCCGCTGGCTTTCGTGTTTTTAGAACGATTCGTTTTAAAGATTTGGTTATTGGCAGACTTTAGATTTGGGCTGGGATGCGGTGTTTGTGC
>WFZV01000127.1 GCA_015489395.1 Bacteroidales bacterium | reverse complement strand
GAATTTATATCGTTGATAACAGCTTTTTTAACATTTGAATATTTCTGTAGTATCCAAAACAAAACAGCACCTCCACCTACGAATGGCTCAATATAAGTGAATTCTGTCGTTTTTAATTCACCTGGAATAGCTGCATCGATTTGCGTAAGTAATTGACTTTTACCTCCAGCCCACTTTATGAACGGCTTTGCTAACATCATAAAAAATAATTTTTTCTTAAGCAAAGTAAACAAATTTTAGGCTAAATTTCTATTTCTCCTTCACATAAACCAGTCCGATTGTACCCTGGGGTTTGCATCCAAAGTCTTTAGCCAGGAAATATTCTTTGAGCCAGCAAACCAAAGCAGGAGGTAAAGTTCCCTTTTTCGCATAAAGGCCATTAAGCTCGTTGCCGTAACCTATCACTACGCCATGTACTCCCTGCGATGCTAAAAACGGTATGTTTCTAAATATAAATTGCAGCTCGTTAACAGGCCATTTCTCAGGAGGTTCTGTATAATGGAATTTGTAAATTTTGACTTTCCAGATAAATTTATACATATGTTTATGATAAACCCGTGACATACCATCAGCTACAGCACAAAAATACCGTACAATAGAACGGTACACGCTATCTGGACGTTTTTTACCGTTAAAATTAAAAGCTAATCCGTCCCAATTAACGCCATAACGGGCATAATATTGCCACATTGGCTTGACCTGAGGATCGTCGGGGGTCCAGCCTTTGGGTGGTTCTTGGGCAGGTTTACCCGATGTTCCCCATACTTTAATTGTCGGTGCAATCATAATTTGTGGGGCATATTTTCGCCGCAAATAATCAATCACCTGCCAAAATCCAGCAAAATTATTTGGTGGATTAAGTTCTTTGACTTCAGGCATATTAACTTTATCCAGAGGGACAGGCACAAGTCGCGGATCGCCTTTGTAATGCGAACGGATAACTTTGGAAAAACTGCCCATTGGGTCAGGTTCAAAGTTAACTATACCTCGAGGGAAAGGGCTTAAATTTTGAAATAAGTGTTTTACGTATTCGAAATAAAGCCTAACTTTATGCGTATCTTGTAATGCTTGAACAAATTTCTTTCTATCGCCCATTATTAAATGCCATTTATCGCTAGTAACCACCATCATGAAATTAGGGTTGCTTTTAGCACGAACCAGTAGTTTTTGTACATTTGGATTTTTAAATTTTCCGACATAAGCCTGATTACGGACAGCGTAAGCATTAAGTGTTATTCCATATTTCTGGGCAATGAAATAAGCTTTAGGCATAGCAATCCAGAATGGTTGCTTCTGCGCAATAGAATGGGTGAGCAGTATAACTACAGATAAAACTAAAAGAAATATTCGCTTCATATTTTTCAGGTTTAAAATAAATTTTTTAAGTCGCCAAAATTTTACGGACAAATTTAAGGGATATTTTAGAATTTTGATAATAGAATAACCAATTAGCAGCAAGAAGAATTTTTACGTTATTTTATCTCAAAATCAGCAGTGAGTGTAACTGTAGCGGTTTTGTATTTTGAAGAAGTGTTGAAAGTTCCGCCCCAGGTAAAGTCTTCATCGCTGTATTGTCCGGTAATTTGAAATACTCCGAGGTTTGCTTGTTTAAGTTTTCCTAATTTGGCTCCTGTATTTTTTGCTATATTTTCAGCTCTAAGCCGTGCGTTTTTTGTAGCCTGTGCAATCATTTCGAGCTTAAGTTCACTGAGCTTTGTGTAATAATACTTTGGAGGTTCTGAAATGAAGTAAATGCCTTTGTCAATCAATTCACTAATTTCCCGTGATACTTGTTCGACTTTTTCAACGTCTTTGGACATAATTTTAACGTTTTGAGTCAGTTGGTACCCGTCAAAAACTCTGTGGTAATTATCGTCTTTGTCGTAATAGCTGTGGTATTTGGTAGTTACATCCACAGCAGCGAAAATTATTTCATCTGGTTTTATGCCTTTGTCTAACAAGTATTTTTCAACGACTTTACGGTCTTTAGCTATTTTTTGGTAAGCTGTTTTCAGGTCCGGGTCTGTCCTTGAAAAGCTTCCTTGCCAAACGATCAGGTCGGAAGTAAAATTTCGTTGGCTCATACCTTTAACGTGGATTGTATGTGTGTCTTTATTTCGATGGATAACAGCCTGAGCAGCAATGTAAACGCCAATAATAAATGCCAGACCAATAAAAATAGACCAGAGTTGATTTTTCATAATTTTGTGAATTCTATGTGATTTTTTTAAAGTTAAATTTTTTTATAAAACGTCCAAACTCTGTGATTTTATTGTCTAAAAACTTAGAATTTTTCACGGATCTTGTAGAAAGCAACGATTCTTCAAGATTCTGTTAATGCGAATTTTATGTGGTTGTTATAGTTTTAAAATCGTCAGGTTCAAGAGTGGTTGTCTTTGTTTTTGTAATAATTACGCAGAATCTGAAGTGCTTTAACGATGTGATTTTCGACAGTATTAACAGAAATGTTCAAAAGTTGGGCTATTTCTTTGTATTTAAGCCCATCGTAACGGTGCATGATAAAAATTTCCCGGCTTCTTTTTGGTATTAACTGCAAAATATTCTGGACTTTTTGCTGTTCCTCGTAATAAATAAGTTTCTGGTCAGGAGAGAGTTGTGCTTCATTTTCCAGGTTTTCGCGAAGATTTTGTAAGACAACATGTTGTTTTTTTTGCAATTTGTTTAAAACTCTGTTTTTTATGCTTTTATAGAGATAACCGGCCAAATTGTATTTTATTTTCAAATTTTCTCTGTTCTGCCAAAGCCAGACGAAAAACTCATTAACCACCTCCTCTGCACAAAAACGTTCGTCCAAAAACAACTGTGCAAAATCGACCAGCGATTGGTAATATGTTTTGTAAATCAAATCAAAAGCTTTACTATCGCCTGATTTTAAGCGCTTTATAAGATATTTTTCTTCCTTTTTCATTATGGCTAAAAACTAATACATCACAAAAATACTGTTTTTACACGTCAACTGGAAAACATTTTTTAACAAATCTTAACAAAACTCAATAGTGACTTAAATGTTAAAAAACTGTCATAAAGGCAAAACGATTAGAATTATGCTAAAATCCATGTCGTATCTTTTTACAATAATATCGCTGGTTATCAATACACATCTAAGTTTTTCGCAGGTTAACAGCCAATTGTACATAAAAACTTTAAAAAGAGCCGAAACTCAATTTAATTTAAAAAATCGTCAATTTACTTACCCGGTTATTGTTTCTTCTGACACAGTCGCACAAATCTATTTTTACGTTAATGGATATTTAGTCCTTAGCAATTACCAGGAATTTTACCCAATAAAAGCCTATTCAAACACCTCAGTTTTAGACACTTCCTCTGATGAATTTAAAGCATTTTACTCAATTTTGACAAAAGATTATCAATTACAAATCCAATATTTAAAAAACCACAATCTTCTAAAAACCAAAAACTTACAGGCCTGGCAACACTGGGCGAATAATTATAAAATCTTTCAGGACAGCATTGGTCCGCTGCTTAAATCAGAATACGGACAGGTTAACTGTAAGGACGAAAACGGTCATTACATTTACGTAACAAACTATTACACACCAAATCACTATGCTGTAGGCTGTGTTGCCCTGACGCTCACTACAGTAATGAGATATTTCAATTGGCCTATAAATGGACGGTCATCACACTCATACACCGATAATCGCGGCAATTCCACTGGCACATACACAGCAGATTTTGAACATACGACTTACGAATGGCCCAAAATCCAGGACAAATATTACGGTGTCCCTTCGACCGAAGACAGCCGCAGGGCATTGGGCAAAGTAGCTTTTCACGCTGCTATTTCTGTGGATATGGACTTTGAATCAACCGGCTCTACTTCTAACATTAACCGTATTCCTCTGGCAGTCAGCAAATACTTTAGATACGACATACCAGTTTACCGCACTTCGAACTCCAGCGATTTCTGGAGTCTGGTCGATTCATCTCTCGTAGCACTTAGTCCCGTACAATTTGCTGTTTATACAAGTTCAGGAGCAGGACATGCAGTTGTTTGCGATGGAGTCAAATTCACAAACGATCCAAATACCCAACTTTACCACTTGAACATGGGATGGTGGGGGCAATCCAACGGCTGGTACACAATTCAAAGCGAATTCAACGCAGGTGGGTATTCAATAATCTCAGCAGCTGTAATGGGTCTGCTGCCTATTCCTCAGCTTCAGGACCTGGTCTATGACTACGAAAACAATCAAATAATCGTCAATTGGCTATACTCCAGCAAAGTACCTAATGCTCGTTTCGAATTACAAATAAAGCAAAATGACAACGGGCAATGGCAAACAGTAGCGTCAGACTTAACCGCCACTACTTATAAATTTCCTGCAGACAAAAACAGCACATATTACGTACGGGTCAAAGAATCGCATAATAACAATTGGTCTGAGGTAGAGAAAATTAGCCCTATTTCAGAAATAAACAAGCTTAAAATTGCAAAAGTTTTTCCAACACTCGCACGTGACCATCTTTACGTACAATACCTCAATCTGCGAAATGCAAAATTCATTTTGCGTGACAGTCAGGGACACCAGGTTTTGAGCAAAAAATTTGGACAATCAGCTTTAATCAAAGAAAAAATCGAGCTTCCAGAACTGAACACAGGATATTATTTCGGCCAACTCATAACACAAGACACCACTTTGGGTTTCAAAATACTTATACTGGGTTCAAAACCAGTAAATTTCTAAACTTTAAAACCTTTGAGCTATGAAAAAATTAGCTATTACGCTGTTCAGTATCTTGTTTGCAGTCGGTTTAACCACTGCCCAAAGCAACATGAAAGTTTTGGTTGTTCTGGCAGACTTTGCCGGAACCTCTGATATTACTGACACAATAGTCAATGCTTTTAATGCAAGTGGTTATGATGTAACTTACCTGACGCCTACAGATACTATTCCTTACGACACACTTGCACAGTATGACGTTGTTTTCTGGGAAGCAGGAAACGACGGAGTTGACTCATTACTTTGGAGATACGTATATGATGATAGTGCAGGACACAGGGTATTTGACAGTGCTGCTTTCTACTACTCAATTGAAAAATACATCCAGGACGGTAAAGTTTTCTGGCTGGACGGAATTGATGTTATTTACGATGCTTACGGCTCAGCTCCAGATACTTTTGCCGTAGGTTCATTTATCCACGATGTTATGGGAATCAACATTTATGCAGCACAATCCAAATTAGATGATGGCGGTACTGGAGTCGCTTACTATGTTAAATCTTCGACAAATACAATTACTTCAGACGTTGATCAGGTTAACTGGAAATGGTCATCTCTTTGGTATGCTGACGCTTTAGTAATTAATGATAATGCAGTTTCCCTGTTCGAAATGGGCGGTAATAGCGATTATCCATTGTTAGGTTACACAACCTGCTATTATTACAATAACTTTGTATTTACCCAGTTTAGATTTGGAGCTTTGAGTTCGCAAGATTTAGCAAACAGATTGGCTAAAGACTTCTTAGATGCAGCAGCAAATGGCGTTTTCCAGGCTCAAACTCCAACTACTGTTGAACAAAACGGCATTAAAATCTCAGTTTATCCTAACCCAGCTGACGATTTCGTACGTGTTAGCGCTCCAAATCTGACAAACGCACAATTGTCTATCAGTGATATTAGCGGACGCACTGTTTTACGTAAAAACTTCAATGATTATACAACTGTTGACGTTAGCAACTTCGCACCTGGCGTTTATATGATTACAATCAGCTCAGCAAACGGCACAAATACAATGAAATTGATTGTAAAATAAGCTTTTAACCGTGCCGTGAAATTTTAAGTCTAATGTAAACTATATGCGCAGGCCGATGGCCTGCGCATATAACATAAACCTCTCGAAAAATTTTTGATGCTCTTTTGCAACTTACTGTAGAAATTTTAAGGATTCACTTCATATTACAATGAAGCTCTGCTCGGACGTTGCATCTTAAAATTACGAATAATTGTTTGAATTTGCATTTTAAAATTTATCGCTCATATTGCTGGACTTAGTTCAAAAAACTTTCAAATATAAGCTCATTTAAATAAGTCTGGTCGATTATCCTTATTTTTTAACATAAAACACTATTAATCAACTAATTATTTAACCCACAAGCTCTGAAATATGAAAAAACTTTTACACATAACTTTTATTCTTTTAACCGTACAATTAGCTTTTTCTCAG
>WFZV01000126.1 GCA_015489395.1 Bacteroidales bacterium | reverse complement strand
TATTACTGGACTCTGGCAATAGGCAAATACTGGATCGATAACAATATCAAAGGCACAATCATCAATATTGTCACAACTTACGCCTTTACAGGCAGCGGCTACGTCGTACCTTCTGCTGTTAGTAAAGCTGGCGTCCTGAACCTCACACGTAGCCTCGCAGCTGAATGGGGTAAATACGGTATCCGAATTAATGCCATTGCTCCCGGTCCCTTCCCTACTCCCGGCGCATGGAAAAGACTTTTACCAGACCCCGCAATGGCCGATAAACTTATCCAACGAATACCTCTTAAACGCCTCGGACAACACGAAGAACTGGCAAACCTCGCTTGCTACCTCATGTCTGACTACAGCGGCTATATCCACGGCGAAATCATTACAATCGACGGTGGCGAATGGATAGGCGGAGCGGGACAATTCAACTGGTTAGAAAACTTACCAGACGAAATGTGGGACAAAATCCGGCAAATGACAAAAAAATAACCCTCAAAAAACCAAAAACCCGTAAATCATCCATTTACAACCTCTGACAACATCCAGAATTCCTCATTGAAAAACTAAAAAACTAACTTGCATTATAATTTTCGACTAAAACCACAAGCACTTTACAATTTTTTAATAACAAAAACTTATCACCTGAAGAAAATTTAAAAATAAAATTAACCTACCTGCAAAATACTACAAACTTTCTTAGATTTGCGTTTCCCAAATCTAAAAAACAATACGAATATGGAAATAGTGGCTATTGCGGCAGGTGGTGCATTAGGCGCATTATTACGTTTTTCTGTAGCCCACCTGTCAACAAAATTTCTCACTCCAAACTATCCATGGGCAACATTTATCGTTAACATCTTAGGCGCATTCATAATCGGCTTTTTCTGGGGCATTTTCCAGCGAATAGAAGTCTCGAAACATCTAAAACAATTTACCCTCGTCGGACTAATAGGCTCATTTACAACATTTTCTACCTTGAGCCTCGACACAGTTAAATTGCTGCAAAACGGACAAACCAAAGCAGCATTGGCTTACCTCGGCGTCACAAACTTTTTAGGACTTAGTATGGTCATTCTTGGCTATTTGAGCGCACAGAAAATCCACAAATTCGTCTGGGCTTAAAACAAATCTGGACGTAATTTTTTCAATGCGTCGATTATACGCTCCATAGCCTTGCGAATAATCTCCTGGTCAACTGCAAACGAAAAACGCATCGCACCAGGGTAACCAAACGCTTCGCCCGCTACTACAGCCACATTTGCCTCCTGCAGCAGATACATGCTCAAATCAGTTGTACTTTCGATAATTTGGTCCTGGTACTGGGTACCTAAATATTCGTCGAACAACGGAAAAGCGTAAAAACTACCTCGCGTTTTGACGTATTTTAATTTCGGGATTTGTTCGAAATATTCGAACATCACGTCACGGCGGCGGCGCATTATCTCATTGCGCTCGGCTATAATCTGGCTACCACCGCGAAGCGCCGCCGCCGCTGCTTTTTGTGCAATAGCATTTACGCCCGAAGTCATTTGACCCTGCAATTTTTTACAAGCAGCTATTAACCATTTCGGTCCTGCCATGAATCCCACTCGCCAGCCAGTCATTGCGTACGTTTTGGACACGGCATTTACCAGTACTAATTGTCGTCTTATCGAATTAAAAACGCCCATGCTGATAAAAGCTTGTTCGTAAGTCAGGCTGTCGTAAACTTCGTCGGAAATGAGTAATACATCTGGATGACGGGCTACGACTCTGGCTATTTCTGCCAGTTCTTGATAGCTATATACCGCGCCAGTTGGGTTGTTGGGATTGTTCAAGATAATAAGTTTAGTTTTTGGTGTTATAGCCTCTTCGAGCTGCTCAGCTGTTATTTTCCAGTTCGATTCAATAGAAGCCCGTATGTAAACCTGCTTTCCTCCGGCCAGATTTACCAGTTCGTTGTAAGTCACCCAATAAGGTGTGGGCAAAATGACTTCATCGCCCGGATTAACGGTAGCAAGAATAATATTTGCCAGGGTGTGCTTTGCTCCGTTAGAAACCAGTATTTGGTCTGGTCGGTAAAGGTAGTCGGTTTGACTGTAGAATTTATTGATAATCGCATCGATTAAATCCGGGTAGCCTTCAACTGGCGGATAATGTGAATAATTTTGGTCAATTGCTTGTTTAGCTGCCTCTTTTATGTAGTCAGGTGTGTTGAAATCAATATCGCCCAGGCTCAAGGTGATAACGTCTTTGCCCTGTGAACGCAGTTGGCGGGTAAGACGCGCCATCATTATGGTTTTGGATTCTTCCATGCGTTGAATTCGGTCAGACAGTAACATTGTTTGGTGATTTTTGATTTGGTTTAAAGTTAATTTTTAAAACATTTTATGCCAAAAACAAATTTTGTCTCTTTTGGGTAAGACTGGTTGATTTTTTACTTTTGTTTAAATCACAAGAAAATCTGCATTATGCACTTCTTATCGCAGGTAGCAAAGGATATTGACGATTTTCGCAGCCAGATTAGCCAGGATGAACGCGAACGCATGGTGGTTATTTTCCCGAACAAACGTAGTGTACGCTATTTTAAGATGATTTATGCCACGCAGATTAGCAAACATCAATTTATCCGTTCTTTGCCCTGGCAACAGTTTCTGGAAAGCGTACTGCCTGATTACCAGCCAGCTTCGCAATTAAGACTTTTGGTGATTTTGTATGATGTGTTTAAAAAAGTAATGTCAAATGATTCAGAAGCTTCCAGGCTGAACTTTGATGAGTTTTACAACTTAGGTTTAACGGTTTTATCGGATTTCAACGAGATTGATAGTTATTTAATTGATGCTAAAAAAATATTCCTGAACATTGCTGATTTAGAGCGAATGACCAAATTAGATTTTTTGACAGATGAGCAACTTGACGTTATAAAACAATTTTGGTCTCAGTACAAAAACTTAAATTTTGAGCATGTAGAATTTTTCGTTCAATTATTCTCTAATCTGGCGAAAATTTACGAAGAATTTGTCAACTACCTGCGCAACAACAAGCTATATTACCCGGGTTTACGTAATCGCCTCATTGTTGAACAATTAGAGCAAGGCAATGACCTGTTTTCTGATTACAGTTACATTGCTCTGGCGGGATTTTACGCATTGAGCAAGTCAGAACGGGCGATTTTTGATTATTTGAAAAAAGTCGGTAAAGCGCGTTTTTACTGGGATTACGACGAATACTATTTAAGTGACGAAACTTTACGAAAATTAGGCATAAAACGGCCACAAAACGACTCAAAACCTAAAGTCGAACACGAAGCAGGCATGTTTTTGGATTTAAACCTGCCGCAATATCCCGACAGTTTACAAATCAACCGCAACCGTCTGCTAAAAGATACAAAAGTACACGTTATCAGTACGCCCAGACGCATTGCACAGGCGCGCATTTTACCCAAAATTTTCGAATGGTTAGGACTAAAAGACAATCCACAGCAACTGGAACGCACAGCAATTATTTTGCTTGATGAAGCGTTTTTGTTTCCAGTGCTTTATTCTCTTCCGGATTATGTTGAAAAAATCAATGTTACCCTGCAATTTCCCCTGCGACTGACAGCACTGTACTCATTTTTTGAAGCCTGGTTTTACGTAATTGGACAACTAAAAAAAGGCTACAAAATTTACTACAAAGACTTGCAGCAACTACTTGACACTGAGATAATTCAAAACATTTTCCCGGAAATTTCGCAGCAGTTAAAACAACTGATGTCGCAAAAACGTGAATTGTACACAGATTTGCCGGATAATCTGAAAAATCATACTGTTTTCGACGTGCTTAATGCCACAAATGCAACTGAATTTTTAGACTCATTGCTTAGTCTGATCTACCGCATTTACCAAAACAGCGATGAATTTGAGCGGGAATACATTTATGCTGTTTATACTGCAATAAACCAGTTGCAAATAGCTATCGATGAATTACAGGGCTTTGAGCTGTCATTGGACATTTTACTGGGCTTGCTGCGACAATATTTTTACGACATACGTGTACCGTTCGAAGGCAACAGCCTGCGCGGATTGCAGGTTATGACAATTATGGAAACGAGAAATCTGGATTTTGACAATATCATAATGCTGGGTATGAACGAAGGTATTTATCCGCAAATCAGCCGTTCGCACAGCTTTTTGACAGAATCAATGCGAAAATTTTACGGTCTGCCTGTGCTAAAATACCAGGACTCGCTTTATGCTTACATTTTTTACCGTTTGTTGCACAATGCCAAAAACGTTTATCTCATTTACAATTCATTAGTCGAACTTGGCAACGAAGGCAAAAGCCGCTACATCTTACAGCTTGAAAATGAAACAGATTTAGTCAAAGAGCAATTTACTTTTACCGAAGATTTAACCATGCCAGAATTTAGCTTTAACCTTAATCCCGAAGACATCAAGCCTTTAATTAGCCAAAAAACGATTTTATCTGCTTCAGCTTTGCTTAATTATCTACGATGCCCGCGACTGTTCTTTTTAAACAATGTCCTGCGACTCAGCATACCAAAGGAAGAAGAATTAGAAATAGATGCTGCTGAATTTGGCGATATTTTACACCATACACTCGAACGGTTTTATACAGACATAAAAAATCAAAAAAACTCACCAATTATCCAGGCGAGCGACATTGAACAGTACAAGCCAAACATACCAGTGATTGTCGAACAAACTATCCGAGAGCTGATTAACGAAAATATTGACTTAAATAGCGGTGATATAGCAATGGTTGCAAATGCCGTGATTGCTTATGCAAACAAAGTCCTCGAATATGATGCTCAAAACGTTACACCTTTCGAAATCGTAACCTTAGAACGCGGCGAAAAAAACAAAGGCTTTTACTATGATTTTAAAGTAAACGATAATCTCACAGTCACTTTACAGGGA
Organism: Bacteroidales bacterium; assembly: GCA_015489395.1. Classification (GTDB taxonomy): domain Bacteria; phylum Bacteroidota; class Bacteroidia; order Bacteroidales; family S143-33; genus S143-33. The sequence continues at coordinate 37,001 of WFZV01000126.1, read as the reverse complement.
ATTTTCGACAGAATCCACAAAAAAGACGGAATTTATTACCTGCTTGACTATAAAACAGGCGAAAAATCACATAAAGCTAAACTCGAAAATCTATTCGATCCGTCTAAATTAGATTACAAAATCGAACCAATATTCCAGTTACTTGTTTACTATCTGATTTACAAAGGGTTAAATCCTGCTCACAATATTTTGCTCTGGCTTTATGATATACCTTCAATGTTTAAAGAAAAACATAATTTTTCGCCACAAATACAGGTAGCAGGCATTACCTTCGACACCAGCAAACTATCTGAAATCGACGAGATTATAAAAATTTTCGAACAGTATTTGCGTAACCTTTTACTGGAAATCTTCAGCCCAGACCAACAATTTCCAATGACTGATAACTTAAAAACCTGCGAGCATTGTCCATTTACCCAAATTTGCGGACGATTATAAAATTTTAAGACCATGTTTTTCGCAAAATGACTTAAAAATATAATTTGCCACATACCGCAGATTTAGACAAAAATTTAATCATCATGAAAAAAATCATTATACTTTCAGCTGCAATTATACTTGTACTTAGCAGCTGTAAACACGAAAAAAAAGACAATCAACTGATTAACTTAGTCGACACTTTAAAAGTCAAAACCGTTGATACACAACTGGTTCACAGCATTGAAATGGAACAAAAAACAGTGGTTATTGACACTCCGTCAGTTGTTTTCTTCATGCCAAATTACAAAGAACGTCAACAAATTATCCGTTTCTACGGCGAATACAACCGTTTTAACTTTGAACAAATCTTCAGTAATTTCCGGCGATTAGCCCTGGACGCCGAAAAAGCTTTAACCAAATACCACATAAAATCATATCTGACTTACTCGTGGAAATTTGACATCAAAACCGACACTGGATATGTACACTTTGACCGCAAACAACAAAAAGAAATCATCGGCTTTATAATTGCCGACGGACACAAACCGCCAATTATGGGCTTCGGTGTGTACAAATACATTGATTTACAAAAGCTTATCCAGGATTATTTCCAGCTAAAAGACTTTCAAATGTTAGACCAACCTGCAAACTACCAGACAGATTCTTTACCTAAAGCAGTTCAAAGCCACTAAAGCTCATTTCTTATTTTAGGCACTACATAATACCACCACAAACCAATATACGACGATAAAACTCCTATAAAACTTCCGCCAACAACGTCAATCACAAAATGCTGCGACAAATAAACCCTTGAATATGCGACCAACACAGCTACCAACAAATAAACAACCTTCAACCAATTCTTACGCGTAAGCGCTGCAAGATAAAAAAATACTGCAAAAGCTGTGGCTGTATGACCCGACGGAAAGGAATGAAGCTTGAGCATCTTTACTCCCTGGACTAAATGCAGACTATAACTCGAATACATCTGAAAAAATGCGTACGGACGATACCCTCCTACTGTATGCTTTAACGCCTGAACAAGTATTGTGGACAAAATTGCAGAAACCACTAACCCTCCCGACGCTTTGCCCCGGAATATTGCGACTAAAAAAATGACTAATACAAAGAAATAGCCTGAACCTAAATCAGTTACATACTTAAAAAATTTATCAAAAAAAGGCGAGTTAAGCCGATTTACTAAAATCTGCGACTGCTCACGCCCTAAAATTAGCGCAAATACAAGCGCTGCCACGAACAACAAGCTGTAAGCCAGTAAAAAAACTTTATTTTCCACGTAAATTTGCCTAATCGGATTTTGCTTATCACGATTCATTTGTGTAAATTTAGATTAAAATTGCATGGCAAAAGTACTAAAAATGCTGAATATTTCTCTATTTGACAAAACTTTCAAAGAGCGGTTGTACAAAGAAATCGCCGATATCGAAAAACAATCCCTATCAGAAGTCGTTGTTATCATACGCGCCAAATCCGCTAATTATCACGATGTTTCGCTGTGGGCTGGGTTTGTTTTGCAGGTGGTTGTGCTTCTGTATTTACTTTTTAGCCCGACGGTATTTAACCCTTACTGGATTTGCTTTGCAGGAGCGATAAGCTTTCTCTTTGGGTATGCTATAGTCGAGCTATTGCCAGTGTTAAAACGCAATTTGATAAAAACCAAACGCAAAAAGCACGCCGTAGAAGTTTATGCCCGTGCTTTGTTCCAAAAAGGTGCAATTTACTACACCCGTGAGCATACTGGACTTTTGATTTTTGTTTCGCTTCTGGAGCAGATGGTGTATTTGGTCCCTGATAAAGGTTTGCTTTTGCGCATTCCAGAGCATGTCTGGGAAGAGATTTCGCAGGAATTTAACAAGATTTTTAAAGAAGAAGATTTGATTACTGACGCTTTGCTCTCGAAATTGGCTTATTTAAAGCCGATTTTGTCTGAATATGTCCCGCCTGTTGAAAATGATATAAACGAAATACCTGATGACCTCGAAATTAACCTGTAAATTTTAAAATTTCTGTCAAATGAATCGCCGCACATTAAATATTAGCAAGTTTCAAAAAATTTTAGTCAGTTTCTTTGTGTTTTTGCTCGTGTTATTAGCTGTTTCGTACGTTTATGGCAGGCCCGGTGGTGGTCAGAGCTATTCCGGTGGAGGCTACTCGTCAGCAGGAGGATATGGCGGCGGTGGAGGTGGCGGCGCCTTATTTTATTTAATCTTTTCGATGCTGCCGCCAGAAGTATCAGTGCCGTTGCTTTTGCTGTTTTTTGTGATTTATTTAGTGGGTAAATACAAGTCCAGATCAGACAATTTTAATGTCTCGTCCAATGATACGAATTATTACAGCAATTTGCACAGGTTTATTTCTGTTTCGCAGCAAATAGCCACCTTACGTGGGATTGACCCGAATTTTTCCCGGGTTTTGTTTTTGGATTTTGCTTTTTCGCTGTACACAAAATTTTATTCGTATTATACTGATAAAAAGCAACTTACAGCACTCACGCCGTTCTTTGATAAAAAGCTCATGCAACAGTTTTTAAAGGACAAAGCAGCTTTTAAAATCGACGAGATTGTAATTGGTGGGATTTTTATTGAAAAAATCAGTTTTTGGGAAAATACAGTTGGAATTTACGTGCGGTTTAAATCCAATATGACAATCATAGCCCAGGGCAAGGCTGCCCGTTACCGGTTGGATGAACGATGGTTGTTTTTGCGTGATAAAGATGTGATTTCGCCAGAACCAGAAAAAATGCACGTTGTTTCTTGTCCGGCTTGTGGAGCGCCTGCAGATTTCACAGACTCAGGATATTGCAAACATTGCGGTACGTTGATAGTACAGGGTAAAATGCAATGGTATGTTTCTGATCGAAAAGTTTTTGAGTTTACTGCAATGAAAACCGAGAATTTACTGACTTATGCCCCTGAGCGTGGCACAGAGTTACCGACAATTTTAGACCCATATTTAGAACAAAAAATCCGTGTTTTTGAATCAGCAAATAATGTTTCATGGCCTGAATACGAACAAAAATTTAAAACTAAAATCATCCAACCGTATTTCGACGAAATTTACAAAGCATGGAGTAGCTTAAAATGGAACCGCGTCCGTCATCTGTTAACCGACCGGCTGTGGGAAAGCTATAATTTCTGGATAAAAGCTTACAAACAAGCAGGTTTGCGAAATGTTTTAGACATTCAAATAGAAAAAATCGAAGTTGCTAAGCTTGAAATTGACCGGTTTTACGAAGCAATAACAGTACGTATTTTTGCAAATGGACTGGATTACGTGGTCGATCGCCGTGGACGTGTCATGGCTGGCAGCAACAAACGCAAGCGCAGATTTAGCGAATACTGGACTTTCATACGACGCAGCGGAGTCGAGAAAGACGAATACGATATCCACACTTGCCCGGCTTGTGGCGCACCTATTGAAAACATTGGCCAGAACGGAGTCTGCCAATATTGCGGCAACAAGATAACATGGGGAGACTTCTCGTGGGTGGTTGCCCTGATTGTTCAGGATGAAGAGTACAGAGGTTAAATTTGCTGCAATTGTAATTCCGCCAATTCAGTATAGACCGGTCCTGTTGGAAAAAGCTCGCTCTCGAAAAGGATTATTTTATTCACTTTAACACTCTGAAACTCTGTATTTTTAAATTTATCCAGTAAAAATTGAAGGTTCTTACGGTTTTTTAAAAACTTTATCCTGCCCAGTGTGATATGTGGCTTAAAATCACGATGTTCGCGCTCATAGCCCAGAAGTTCCATTTCGTTTTCGATTAAATCATAAAGCTCTTTCAATGCTGGTTCGTACTGCAAACCAAGCCATAAAACTCGAGGTTTAAATGGATTTGGAAATACGCCTAAACCCTTGATTTCAACCTGATTAAACGGAATTTGTCCGGCGATTTGCTGTAATTTTTCCTCGATTTGAGGAATTAGCTCTTCGTCGGTATCGCCTAAAAATTTCAATGTAAGATGAACATTTTGCGGCTCAACCCATTTGATTTTCTCATAATTCAACCTGTCCCTTATAAAATCAATTTTTTTACGCGTCTGGTCTGACAATGGCAGTTTGGCCGCTATAAATAAACGCTTGCCCATAGTTTTGCGAGATTTTTGTTCAAAAATATTAATTTAAACTTGATTACATGCGTTTTTGAATTAAAAATTTATGCTTTTGGACAAAGTATTTTAAAATCTTGTAATTTTTTCGCAATTTTAAACCAAATGAAAAAACGCTAAAACCATGGAAATACACGAATTAGACCCTAAACCTGTGTTTAAATTTTTCTCTGAAATACTGAAAATTCCACGGCCATCTAAAAAAGAAGAAAAAATCGTCCAATACCTCATTGATTTTGCTAAAAAACGTGGACTGGATTACAAAGTCGATAAAGTCGGCAATGTTGTGATTAAAAAGCCAGCTACGCCTGGCATGGAAAACCGCGAACCTGTTGTTCTACAAGCACATGTGGACATGGTGACTGAAAAAGACACTAACGTTGACCATGACTTTGAAAAAGACCCTATACAGGCTTACGTTGACGGAGAATGGGTGCGGTCAAAAGGCACTACTTTAGGCGCTGACGACGGCATTGGAATTGCTACAATATTGGCACTTTTAGACAGTAAAGACATACCACATCCACAAATCGAAGGACTCTTTACTGTGGACGAAGAAACAGGTCTGACAGGTGCTTTTGCCTTAGAACCAGGATTTTTCGAAGGAAAAACACTTATCAACTTAGACTCAGAAGACTGGGGCGAAATATTTATTGGCAGCGCTGGCGGTATAAACACCACTGCTGAATTCTCTTACCAACATAAGAAAATCAACGACGGCATCGCATACAAAATCATCATCGATGACCTACACGGCGGACACTCTGGCGACGAAATTCACAAAGGCTATGCTAACGCTATCAAGCTGCTGGACAGATTCCTGGTTAAATTACTTTATCAAATGCCTTACGACCTGTCGTTTTTCCACGGCGGAAAACTGAGAAACGCTATACCTCGCGACGCTTACGCAATTATCGTATTCCAACCTGAATACGAAGACACTCTAAAACAAATGCACCAAAAATATCTCGAAATTTTCAAGGACGAATACGGAAAAGTCGAACCTAATCTCAAATTCGAAATTCAAAAAGTCGATTTACCACAAACAGCTATTGACGACCAAACAGCTTCACGCCTGCTCTGGTCTCTGTATGGCTGCCCACACGGAGTTTACGCATGGAGCAAAGACATCCCCGGACTGGTCGAAACTTCAACAAACCTGGCTACTGTACGAACAGAAGAAAAAACAATAGTGGTCGGCACTTCACAACGAAGCAGCAAAGACTCAGCCAAAGACGACATCGCTACAATGGTCAAAGCTGTATTCCTCCTGGCTGGTGCAGAAGTTAGCCATAGCGACTCTTATCCCGGCTGGACACCTAACCTGAACTCCAAAATATTAAACCTCACTGTCGAAACCTTCAAAAAACTATTCGGACAAGAACCTAAAGTGCGTGCCATCCACGCTGGCCTCGAATGCGGACTATTCCTGGAAAAATACCCGTATCTGGACATGATTTCCATTGGTCCCACGATAAAAGGCGCTCATACTCCACAAGAAAGCTTGCACATCCCGAGCGTACAACAGTTCTGGCAACTGCTGCTCGAAGTGCTGGAAAATATGCCAGAAAAATCTGCAAACTAAAACGTTAGAACGACGAAAATCATCGACAAGTGAGAGCAAAGAAGCGTTTTGGACAACATTTTCTTAAAAATTTCGACATTGCCAGGCGAATCGTCGAATCTTTAGATTTTTCGCTACCGGACCAAAAAGTAAACGTACTGGAAATTGGTGGCGGCACAGGCGTTCTGACACAATTTTTGGTTAATAAAGACCAGTATCAGCTTTATGTGGTGGAAATTGATCGGGATGCCTTGGCAATTTTACGCCAAAAATTTCCACAGCTCAAAGGCCGTATTATTGCTGGTGATTTCCTGCGTCTTCGCCTCGAACAATACTTTGTGCCGCCACTACTCGTAATTGGAAATGTTCCGTACAATATCACCGGCCCGATAATCTTCAAAATTCTGGATTATCGCCAAATGATTGTTCAAAGCGTGCTTATGGTGCAAAAAGAGGTTGCGCAACGAATCGTTGCGCAACCTGGCACTAAAGATTACGGCATTTTGAGCGTTATGGTGCAGTCGTTTTACAACGTAAAATACCTGTTTTCTGTGCCGCCCGGCGCTTTCAGCCCGCCACCTAAAGTCATGTCGGCAGTGATACGATTGGATAAAAAGCACAAACAACCTCCTATCGACGATTACGAGTTTTTCAAGTACGTGGTTAAAACAGCTTTTAACCAACGCCGAAAAACCTTGCGAAATGCACTGAAAAAGCTGTATAATATCGAAAACGTACCGCCAGAACTTTTAGACAAACGCGCAGAACAATTAACCGTCCAGCAGTTCTGGCAATTAACCAACCTGGTCAAATAAGCAACTGTCATTAGTGCGTTGCAAATCCGCACAAACGGCTAAAAAAACTTTTTCGCAGGGATTAACGGATTTCTGCAAATAGCCGTAACTTTTCGATAAAACACTGAAGGACAGAAGGCAGTTAGTGATGTCGCACCATTAAAGCTGCACAAAGCTCCAACTCCCTGATTAAGAGCAAAGCACGCATTATTTTTGACCGCGCTTGTATTTTTCAAGCTCTTTGCGTAGTTGTTCGATTTCTTGCTGAAGCTGTGCCTCACGGCTTCTATGCCGTTTAATACGCTTTTCGAACTCATTAGAAAGCGTCTGGTGCATAACTTTTAATTGTTCGATTTGTTCCTGAAGTTTTTGAATTTGCTCCTCACGGTCTTTCACCTGCATGCTCAAATCTTCGATTTCAGTGTAATTTTGTTCAATTTCGTCTTTAAGCAATTTTGTTTCCTCCTCTTTTTCCTTAAGCTCCATAACCGTTTTTTCGATGGTCTGTTGCTGTTGTTTAAGGCTGGTAATATCAATGCCAATAAACAGGATTCGATCGATTTCGTTGTGAATGAAAATCGGCACTAAAACAGCTTTTATCCAGATAGTTTTGTCCTGAAGGTCAGCACGCAATTCGTATTGAACAGTTTTACCTGATTTGACCTGCTCCCAATAATTTCTGTGTGTATCCAATTGGTCGATTGAAATCTGGAAAAGGTCAAAATAATTTTTAGCTGTAGCCTCAGCGTAGCTAAGCCGTAAAGTATTAAGCAACAGTTTGTTGATAGTAATAACCTTTGTATCCAGAGAAAATTCGATATAATAAACGATTTTATTGAGTGCATTTACTATAGCCTGAAGCTTATTTCTCTGATTTTCCGTTTGTTGTCTAAGCCGCTCTAATTGTTCAATAGTTTTTTCAAGCTCCTGTTGTTTTTGCTGCATCTGAAGAGTTGCGTTACGCGACTGTTCCAGAAGTTTTTGTGTCTCAACAGAAATTTTAGCAGAAGCTAAAGATGATGCAATAACAACGCTAATTTCGTTAAGGAATTCGATTTGATGTTGCTCAAAACGTTCTATTTTAGCAATTTCAATGGTTCCATACAGAACGTCGTTGGTAATTAAAGGATAAACAGCAATGTAATTAGGTTTAGCCTTACCCAGTCCGGTTGCCAATTCTACGTATTCGTCAGGGACTTTAGAGATTACAGGCTGTTTTTCAAGAGCAACTGCACCAGACAGGCCCTCGCCCAGAGGGAGCTTCCTTTTCTCGTAAATCTTGCGATTATAACCATAGTAACCAATCAACTCTAAATAGTCCTCACCGTCAGGATTTTGAACATAATAGAAAAATGCGCCTACCTGACCATTTACGTATTCTGTCAGTTCTTTAATAGTCTCATAAGCTAAATTCTCTAAATCGTTGATATACTGACGTAAAATTTCATTTATTTTAGCCAGGCCCAAACTCTTCCATGTTTCTGTTTCTTGCTGACGTCTTAAACGGTCTTGTTCTTCCCGGGTTTTTCGTAAGTGCTGGGCAAGCTGGTTTAACGCATCTGTAAGAAGGTCCTTATCTGATGCTTTAGGTAAAGGTTTTAAATCATAATTACCTTTTATTAGCTCGTTAGTAAATTCTATTTGAGATTTTGTCTTATTAATAAGCTTTTGCAAGTAATTTTGAATATTCTTAAACTCAACAAATTTGAACAACTGGCTTTGAATATCTAACTCTGGATTGCCATGATAAATCTCCTGGACTAAAATTTCAAAGTTTTTAACCTGAGTATGAAAAATTTGCTGTAAAACTATAAAAATTGCAATAGTAGTTAACAAGACAAAAAGAACGAAAATAATGATAAATAGATTGATAAATCGGGAATAGAACTTACCAAAAATCGTATCAGGTAAAGTTTTTACTAAAGCCCAATGATTCGTAACTGATATCTTTATTGGATAAACGAAAACAAAAGCTTTTTTACCAAAAAAGTCACCCAGACTAAAGTACGATGAACCTGATTCTATTGCTTTTACAAGCTTTGACTGGACGAGCTTAGGATAGAAAGTTGTTATTTTTAAACCAATAAAAGTTTTATTTGGATGGTAAATGTATTTTAAATTTTTATCTAAAACTGAAATCCTTACTAACTCCTTGGGAGACAATTGATTTAGCAATTCTGATACAGGAATATCAAAACCAACAATCCCTTCAATGACGTTATTAGTGTCTTTTACAGGCGCTATAAATCGGGCTAAAAACAAAGTGTCTGACAGTTGTGAAGAATATTCTTTTAATGGCGCAACAATAATATAATCAGAAGGATAAGCTTTCCTCAACTTGCCTGCATACTCGTATAACAAGGAAAAATTTTGCAGAGTAATGGTTAAAGAATCGAAAATATTACCACTTCGATAAAGCCAATAACCAAACTGTCCTTTTATTCGTGTCCCCAAAATTGTATCAATAGTCTCTAAAGTATCGAAACTCTCTGGTTTCCAAAGAGTAAAAACACTATTAATTTCTGGATTTGACAGGATAATCTCCTTTAGATATGTTGAATAAAAACGACGTCGCTGATTCTCTGGAATCTGATTATATTTACTAAATGTTCGGTGTAAGTTCTTGATTAATAAAACGTACTTATTGACATTTGACTGGACTGTTACTGCCTCGGCACGGGTTTCGTTTAAATACTTTTGAAAGACGATTTTTCTATTGGTGGAATTTATTTCTGGAATTATTAATGCCAATAAAACGACCGAAACAAGTGTGATGATGATAAAATTAGTAATGTAAAAAACAAAGTAAAAGCGTCTTATACGAGCTTTCTCGCTGAAAAATTCGGATATTTTTTTAAAAAACTCTCGCAGCATTTGAAATTAAAATTTGAAGTTAGAGTACTTACGTTCGCGCTCCATTTCTCGTTTTAAATCCCGGCGTTTGATATCTTCTCGTTTGTCGTGTTTTTTCTTACCACGGGCTAAAGCAATTTCTAATTTAGCCCAACCTCGCTCATTTATGTATAAACGCAAAGGTATAATTGTCAAGCCTTTTTCCTGCACTTTTTTTCGTAGCCGTCGAAGCTCGCTTTTCCGTAATAACAATTTCCGTTCACGGTCAGGGTCATGGCCATACGCTCCACCGTACTGATATTCTGCGATTTTCATTTTAACATACAACTCATCGCCTTTAAAACGGCAATAAGCATCTGCTAAACTGGCTTTTCCCTGACGAATTGATTTTATCTCAGACCCTGTCAATACCATGCCAGCTGTAAACTTCTCTAAAATCTCAAAATCGTGATATGCTTTTTTGTTTCTTATGTCGATTTTATTTTGTGCCATAATTTAAAAATTTAAAGGCAAATCTAAAAATACACCGCTGAAATTCCAAGTCTTACTATCAATCAAATACGCCAATTGTACACCTGTTGAAAATTCAAAAGGATAACCAAACAAATTCATGTCAAAAAGCAGCTGCGACCCCACTGACCGGTAAAATTTCTGGTCTGCTATTGCATAATCGTAAAAGATTTTTGCTCTCACGCGCTTTATGAAAAACAATGGCTTAATACCAAAGTCCGGATAAAACAGCGGTAAATGCTCTGTTAATGAGATTTTCGCAATCTGCCTGTACGCCACCTGTTTATATCCGCGAGAAATAGTCACATTACGGTTAAACTGATAAGATCCGAAGATTTTTTGGAACTGTGCGCTCACATTAAAAACATCATGACGTAAAAATCCCGGGAAATTCGCAGAAACAATTGCTGTAAATTGCTGGTTGTTATTGTTTAAAACACGGGAATATGACAGTAAAAAGCCCTGCGCCAAACGCGGATTTACATCCCGCACAGCAGCATCACGAGTATTTTTAAACCGTAACTGGCTCGACACAACAGGAAAATTCTCTGTTCGGTCAACCAGCTTTAGATTCGTGTAATAAGCTCCAAGACTGGCATTTAACTTTCGCGTCCAGATATCACGAGAAAAATTAAACGGCAAAATCATATTCAGCCCAACAGAATTTAACCGGATAGAGTCTGCAAATCCAAGCTTGTTTGTTGCAGAAAAATCAAAAACAGGATAATAGCGCATTAACCTGAAATTGAAGCTGTTTACCAGCTCATTATATGGCGTGAAAAGCGAACTTATCGACCAGCGGGCTTCGTTCAAAACGTCGTTAGCAAATAAATTTATGCCAATTGCAGAATTCTCCAGGCTAAAATCCGACGGATTGAAAACAACTACTGGCACCCATGAATGTAAGTTTAACCACCCAGCCACATGGTTATATTTCGTCGAATTATAAGTTTTTTTCGGTAAAGTCTGCGGATTAGCATAATCATGCAAAAGACTTTTGGTCGTGGCAGAATAAAAATAATTTTCCCTATTGGCTTGCTGCAAATTAACTTCTGTCCAATCTCCAGGATTTAATTTAACCCTCGCTGGTTCAAAGCCATTGACCGTGTAATCGCTGAAATACAATTGATTATGTTCATAATCCACATATGGATACAAAGCACCAAAGGTGCGGTAAACAATGCGATATAATTTTTTAGTCTTTGTATTGACTGCAAAAATATTATTCGTACCATCCAAATCTGCGCTAAACAGGATGTAATCCCGCCAAAATACAGGATTATCCATATTTATTTGCCAGGTGAAATCAATTACTGTGTCAAGCTGTTTTGTTTTCAAGTCTAAAACAAACAGTCCCAGACCTCTAACTGGATTTGTTCCTGTGAACACGACTTTAGAATTATCATGCGAAAAAGACGGGTGGCGTACTGCCTCAAAACCATGTAAATCAATCTTTTGGATAAGTTTTTTATCTTTTGTGTTAAAAATCAAAAGCCCGGGCTGCAAATGCTTGTCATATTGCACTGCAACCAAAAGATTGGCATCATCCGAAAGCCGCGGCGATTGTATTTTTCCCTTGACCGGTAAATACGTTAAACTGCGCTTGTTTATGTCGAAAAGAGCTATTCGTGTATGATAAACATCTTCCCAACGCATATCTGGTTTTTCGTCGATCCAGGTTACTAAATTCCGGGCTGCACTGATATGGTAAGCTGGAATTTGCTTTAAATGTTGCTCTTTGCCTGTCCCGTCTATTAGAACTATTGTAGGAGCCTGGTCAAAACCGTTTTTTAACGCCAAAACACCATTATTACCAACCGTAAAAAGGTCAATGTAATTGGTAAAACAACGCTTCTTGTGATGAGCTACATATTGCACTGGCGTTAAAAGCGATGAATCTGTGCGCGATGACCAATACTTTTTTAAATCAACAAAAGTCGAATCAAAAAGCCTGCGATAAGTCGTTTTATATTTAAATCTCAGTCCTATATTCATTGAATTCGGCAAAAACGCAAACTTAGTAGCTGTGCGTATAACTTTGTGCCAGGCTTGCGGCGAATATTTTTTATCAAAATACGAAACCATGTAATAACCAAGATAATACCAATTCGGATAATAAGTCTTGTACGAACGATAGAAAAAGCGATAATAATTAAGCTTTTTGTGCGGATATTGAAATGCTATTGCTTTTACTGGCATTGCAAAAACACCACTTCGACCTCGACCTGATTGACTGTAAACTGTTTCATGAAAAACTGCGTCACCTTCAAACCACCACATCGGAGCTGTCATACCCATGCCAAATGCCCAACCCAAATCGCCTGACAAAAAATGATAAACCCGTACCAGATTCCTGTCCAGAGCCTTAAACTGTGCCATGTGACGATATTCATGAATTGCCAGAGTCGACAACCATCGCTCCGTGCCTAAATAAGTTGACGGATAGGGCGTTAAATACATATTTATCTTGCGTGGCGCCACCATGGTATAACCATTGCTTATCACGCTTAAATTGTTTAAAACAATCGGAACACGCCACCGTGGATAGCCTTTTATCCCCTCTGCATCAGCAAAATACAATGCTTCTAAATTATTGGCTAAATCCTGTGCAACCGGATTTATTTCTCTGGGATAAATTATGCGAAAATGCTGGGTTTTTATCTGTTGCCATTTAACTGACGGTGGCATTTGCTGCCCAAACCCAATGGTAAAGACAAACAGAAAAATGTATAACAATAACCTTTTCATGTTTCGAATATTTTAGTTTTTAAACCACCAACGCGCTCCATAACGGAAAAATAATTGCGGATAATGATAATGCTTTGCTGGAGCGTAAAAAAGATTTTTATTTAACAAATAATCCACATAGTCAAATTTAATAAAAATATCTGCCCGTTTGACTTTAAAATTGATAAATAAATTTGCTATTGGAAACTGCCCTACTATCGGCGCGTCAGCACTAAAATAAAACGCCATTACACTGGGATCGTATTGATATTGCTTAAATCCACTGTTGTAATAAACATCAACCCCAGTATTTACACCTAAAGCATGTTTGAACATAAAAAATTTAAACCATAACGAAGAGTAAACCATTGCCAAAGGCAAGTTAAATATCTGATTCTGTGGCGAATACTGCAAAGTCAAACTATTATCAAAATGTATAAACCCCAGATGCGTGTCCTTGCGTAAATGAGCGACAAAAACATGATCTAAACCCGTCTCCTGGTACGGCTCCCTATCAACGAAATGAATATAATTTTTCACCAACCAATACTGTAAATCAACGTAAAATTTTATCGACGGTACACTGAAGTAAACCTTATTTGACCATAAAAACTCTTTGCTAAACAGCAAATTATACCACTGAGCTACATTTCCAGAATAAATCATCTGAAAAAAATTAGGCGTTCGGTTCTCCACACAAACCGCAACCCCTGCCCTGCTCTTTGCCTTTGCATAACTCAACCTTGCATTGGCACGATAATCCCATGCCCTGCGACCATAAAAATAAAATCTACCTGATACACTGTAACTTACAGACTTGCCTAATCTGCCTTCTACACCGCTATGCACATAAAAATTCGAACTTAAAATACCGCGTGGACGAAAAATATAATCGATAAAATAATAAAAACTCTGCAAATCATCGCCAGCTCCTAAAACATAACGCAATTTAGACGCAGAATACTTAACATTTGCCTCAATTTTACTCAAATCATAACCCACAGAATCAAATACCTGCGTTGAATCAATAAAATAATGCTCATAATACGACAAATGCCTCCGCGGCGATGGATCAAAATAACTATGCGTATGACGGGCAAAAAGCAAATTTGCCTGTACAGACAACTTCTTTTGATTACCAAAACTCTTGAGCAAATACTCTGGCGTAAAACTCAACCCGCGAAAACCTATTTTCGTGCGAACACCATTGGTCAGGTAATATTGCGGCGACTCAGGATTAAAATACGATGTATTGTCTATCATCCCGCCGTTTTCTAACAACTTTATCGAATTCAAAAATGCTGTAAAATTGTACTTATACCGCGGCTTGTCCGTCGCTATCCAAAAAACAAGTGTCGAAACAGCTGAATTATCGCTCGTTACTGGTTCCAGCGACGTGTAAGTATTAAAAATTAACCCGAAATTCGTGTAAAAATTCACATTTTGCGTATGAATGGTGTTGATGATTTGCTGTTCGCTAATCTTGGGCGACGAAGTATAATAAAGGTCAGTATATGGCCGGTTTGTACGAAAGAAAAAAATGTTCGATGGACTATAAATTTTGTCCATAAAGCCATTGAGAAAATAAAAATCCCTGTACTGGTAAGTCATACGTTTTTCGAAATCATTTGGATACCAGGCATAAGACAAATTTCCAAGCCAAACATCATTGTAATGCTCCGCTGGCCGTAAAAGCTCAAAATGATAAGTGTTTGTATCGACTTTTTGCGGTACGTAAAAACCTAATTCGTCCCGGTAAAACCTGACTATTCGTAATGGCACTGTATCTGGTATCCAATTTTCCGGTGCAACGGTGTTTATGCTCCCTTCTGCTGTATTTGTACGACCAACATTGGTAGGATAGCTATTGCCAGGAAACTGCCCAAAACTTAGCTTAAGACTCAAAATCAGTACTATGACAGGTAAAATCTTTCTCATTTAAAGCCGATTTTTCGCTAATTTACCATCAAACCGTAACACAAATTTAGTCATTTCTTGCCACAAAACGTAATTAGTTGTTTTCGAGAAACCGGGTCGTGAAATGTCTCGACACTCTGCTGCCAATACAAACAGCCCTCTTGCTTGTGTCCTGAGAAATAAGCAGCTTCTCCAATTAAATTGTAAAGCTCCGGCTGGTTGGGATTCAGGTCCAGTGACATGCTCAGGTCTTTGTATGCTTGCTTGTAATTTCCGGTTTTCAGATAAGATTTGCCTCGCAGGGTAAAGTATTTGTAATGTGTCTGGTCGTGGTCCAAAACCTGGTTCAAAGTCAAAATGGCATTAAGATAATCTTTTTCCAGGTAATAAGACTCAGCGATATAGTACTGGATATCAGGATTTTGCCTATATTTTTGATAAAGTTTCAAAGTTTGTCGTGCAGCAGAAAAATTTTGCAAACGTTCTTGCTCTTTAGCGATTTTTATGAGTAAGTCCAGGTCATAAGGCCTCATGTTATAAGCTTTTCGATAAAAGGCAAGGGCTTGCTGCGCATTGTTCAACAAATGATAAGTCCTGGCGATTTTGACATAAAGGTCAAATTTGTTCTGACTCTGGTTTAAAGCAGCAAAATATTCTTTGAGCGCATTTTTGTAATCATGTAGCTTATAAAAATTATCGCCTAAAATCTGATGAAGACGCCCGGATTTGGGATATTGTTTTTCTAATTTGATTAAATCCGACAAAACGTCAATGTTCTGGTCTAATTGCACTTCAAGCCGCAGCTGATCTAATCTCTCCGAAAGCGAGTCCTGGTGGTTTTGCCAGAAAGTTAGCCACAACTCATTGTTTTGCAAAGCATTAAAAAAGCTATCGTTTTTCACCTGGTACTCAGAGTAATTGGGATTAGTTTTTAAGTATTGTGCCAAAAGATTGAGAGCTTTGTCGATTTTGCCCTGTTTTGCCTTAATTCGCGCCATCCACAGGTCACGGCCAGGCTCAGTAAGATTTTGTGCTAATTGCAGAGCTTCATCTAATTTATTGATTTTTAGATAGTTTTCAATAGCTTTTTGTGCTAAAAACTGGTCTTTGGACAGAAAATAAGCTTTTTGAAATAGCTGCGCTGCTTGTAGCGGTTGATTTTTCTGTAAATCAAAGGCTTTTACGGCTAAAGCGACATAATTCTCCTGGGCTGAGAGAGTTAGTATGTTTAAAACAAGCAAGTATATGGTCAAAAACTTTTTCATTGTACGATTTTTTAAGGTTGATTGGACCGTTTTTGCCTGAAAACATGGATAAATCCAGAAATATTACGCGGCTCAATGCCTGTTAAACGCTTTTCGTAAACATCACAAATGTAATAGTAAATGCCGTCAGGCACAGGCTTGCCAGTTCGAATATCTGTTCCGTCCCAATTAATATCCGGGTCTGTGGTCTTATAAACCAAATCGCCCCATCGATTGTAAATTTTCATGTTGACATGGTCAACGTATTTGTAAGGCAAAGGATGAAAAACATCGTTTATGCCATCGCCATTAGGCGTAAAAACATTCGGTAATTTGTAATACTGGCAAACATCAATGCAGCTTTTGGTACAATTAGAAACGTTACCTGCCGAATCTACTGCTTTTACGATATAACAAGCTGCTAAAGTTTGTGTCGGACGGTGTATGTACATCGTATCATTCCGACCTAATGTGGCTATTAGCTTAAATGCTGAATCTAAATTGTCTGTGTAATAAATCTGGTAATTTGCCACATCTACCAAACAAGAATCTTTGGGCATGTGCCAGGTAATCAAATTATAATTCGAATCACAAACACTTTTCAAGGTAACAACCGGACAACACGGCGGAACAGTGTCAATAGCTGTTACCGAAGCCTCTTGCGTCCAATTTATAATTGGCCGCGGCAGGGAATCAGACGAATAAAAGCCTACTACTTTGGCTTTGTATATGTACGTATGACCATTTACCACACGACGGTCAACATAAAAACCATTCGTAGTCTGACCAATAGAATCAAATTGACTGGTTTGCTCATTTAACCGATAAATCACCTCATGATCGACAAGCCACGGAACATTTTGCTCAATACGAACCTCGACTTTACGGTCACTTCCCACCAACTTCAAAAACGGCGAAGAAGCAATCGACGCATTACCAACTGGTTGCCATTGCTGCGTTACTGTATCATAATTTGCAAGATTTATTTTATAAATCGTGGGTGTGGCTACTGTATTTACATTTGTGTCGATAAAACTTGTACTGTCCAGTCCATCAAGAATCACTGGCCCCTGGTACAAACTGCCGTATAAATCCCGCGAATAATAAACATAATAGCGATACGGCGGCGGAACCCGGGTAGTGTCCAGATTCAACGGCTTTATCCATTTAACATGAATCGCACCATTGACCGAATCAGTTGTCGAGACAGAAGCTTTTACAATAATCGGCACGCCTTCGATTAATTCCGCACAAAGCGGATTTGACGCATAACCTTCGGTGTTATTTACCAAAGGCACAACACGGTAACAATACGAAAATCCTTGAATTAACCCGCTACCGTTGTTGTCGTCAATAAAAATCGTATCATCCCGCGAGTTGGTCTGACCAATTAACCGGTAATTCCACGACGGCATAATACCTGTAACACAGTGCATTGTGTCATAAGTATCGTAATTTCTTGTGCGATAAATTTTATATCCTTCGCAATTGGGACATCGATGTTTATCCCACTTAAGCAAAATTGTGGCATTGGACGGCTGAATCTCCTCTAATTTCGTAGCTGGTGCAACTACTTTGATATTTACAGACTGATAATCAACCAAACTTACCTCAGGATTATCGTCCTGCACTTTAAAAGTCACCAGATAAGGCTGGGTGCGAACGTGCGAACAGTTGGTTACCCACAAAAACTGCCCAACTACCCGTCCTTTGCCGCGTAAAGTGTCAACCATGGAATCATTGAAAAACGTTGCAGGCGAACTATTTACCAGAAACGGTAGTCCTGTTGCCCACAGCTGCAACGAATCGCTGTCCTGGTCTGTTGCCACTACTTGAAAAAGCACAGTATCACCGGCTTCAACACAAACGTCCGGAATATCCTGAATTTTAGGCTGGTGATTGTCTGTTTCCTGCACTTCGATTTGCATATCCTGCAAAACAAAACCAATTTTTACCCCATGCCGCCACTCTTCAACACGTATTGCAACATTGTATTTGCCTATGCGTGTGGGTGTTTTCCAGACAAAATCTCCTGTATATGGGTCAACGTAAAGCGTATCCGAATAATCAGGCTGACGGAACCATGGAATTTTTTTACCTCCATTATACCGACAAGTATCCAATCGATAAACCAGAGAATCACCATCAATATCGTAAGCTCCTGGATTATGGATAAATGTCTGGCCTAAAGCTGCTTTATCCAGCGGATAATTACTCATCTGAATCGAATTGTTATGCCCTAAAAACGGGTCTATGTTCAACACTGTTTTAATGGCAAAAACAGTATTGACCGAATTGGCAATGTTGATAATACCTTCGTTGCGGTTAGGGTCCTGCATGACAATTTCATAAACTCCTGGTCCAGGAAAAGTATGTTCTGCGATATACAGATTTTTTTTGTAATAATCAGGCAAATACCAATACTGGACACGATGAACGTAACTCATTGTGCTATCGCCCCACCACACTGGCAAAGAATCCCGGTCTGCCGGCGACAAAGTGTAAGTAAACGTCCAGATATAAAATCGATATGTGTAACCTCTAACATGCTTATAAACAATGTATCCAGCACGGTTATGCGTAGCAAAAACCGGACTCGAAATAAGTATGGTGAAAATTATTAGATGTAAAAACTTCTTCATTTTTTTTGAGTTAAAAACTAAGCTTTAAGCATAGAAAAATTAATTTAAAATCCAAAATAATTCAACCTTTTACAAAAATCATCTCACCTTTGTGAGCCGTTTAATTTTCGATAAAATAAACAGCCTTTGCTCATAAGCTACTTTATGAAACAAAAACCACTTCATATCGCCCTTAACCCTGGCTTTTTTACGAATAACTTTTCTAATTCTGCTCAACTCCAGTGCTTGACGTATCCATTTATGTTCGTTGTAGCTTAAATCTACCTCTGGAAACAAGGTATTGAGAAACTTAAGGCGCTCAAATGAACTTTTTTCTGGATAATTTATCCATTTATTTATCCATGGATAAAGCTCGTCCCAATTGCAATCGTGATTTGTGAAATTGCAAAGCAAATCAAAAATATTTTTGACTGCATCTAAAAAAATTACCGGATTATCGCGCAAAACCATCTCATTTGTCTTGGCTTTTAAATACCGCCAACGCAAATACGGTAAATCCGCAAAATCATAAGCCTCAGCATGTCCAATATCCGGGAAAATATTGTTGATAAACTGCCTGTAAGGCTTTATAGGCTTCCAATGTTCACCTGTCCAAATCTCAATATGCTCAATGTCATTGTGTGTATGGCAATGCGTGCCTGTAAAATTCTGATGCGCCCACGTATCTGCATAAGTATGCAAGGCTATGCCAAGACGGATTAAATTTTCTGTGTTAAATTCTGTTTTTAATTTGCCTAAAGCCCAATAAATCAACACTTGAGCTAATTTACTATTGGGCCGCACAACATAATCATAATCATCTTGCCCGCTATATGCCTGCGATGGAAGAAAATGAAACGATAAATAAATTTGCTCCTGAACCGTACGCTTAAAATCTTCTAAAAACTGCAAACCCTTATGCGCTGTACATACCGGATCAAACTTTAGACCTAAATTCCTGGGCGTTGCGACCTCAACCTCTCGATCAATCCTTATTGGCTTGCTTACCGTGGCATCATCAACGTACTGCGAAGCATAAGCTATTAACTCGCTTTGCTCCTGCGTGAAACCTGCTTTTAACGATAAAATTTTTATGATCCCATAGTGAAAATCCTTTTGCATACGCTAAATTGTCTAATTTTTTGACAAATAAATGCTTGAACTTTTTATTTTTGTACAAAATAAAAATAACAAAATCATGAAATTTTTTGCACTAATCTTCAATTTTTTACTGCTTAGCTCTACAATTTTTGCCCAATCAATGAAAATCGCTGCCCCAAATACTAAAGTCACTTTACCAGACGGACGAAAAGTGGCAGTACGACAGGGTACCCCTATACTTTTCAACAAAAATGGACGAGCAGTTTCTCTCTTTCCTACCGACAGCATCACTGTTCGAGACGGACTCGGAAATAAATACATCATCCAACCTGGTAGCTTACTTAACCTCTACGACAACGGAGCTGTCAAAGACTTTATTCCGCTCCACGACATAACCGTTTACAACGGCAAAAAACAAAGTTTTGTCGCAAAAGCCTTAAACCGGGCATATTTCTACAAATCCGGAGCAATCGAAGAATTCATCCCTGCTAAAAATATCCAGGTTACCAACGGCAAAGGCGAAAAATTTACTGCATTAGCCGGAAAAACAGTGCGATTCTTTCCTTCTGGCGTTGTTCAAACATTCGTGCCTACCCAAAACATTAAAGTCACAACCGGACGAAAACTCCAGACCATAGCCAAAGCCGGTGAACCTGTTACTTTCTTCGAAGACGGTACTGTACGAGAATTCGTTACAACCGAGCAAATTCCGGTCATAAACGCACGCCGTCAACACATCACTGCCATGAAAGACAAACCAGTGCGTTTCTACCACAACGGCCTTGTCGAAACCGTTTACACTGCCAAAGACATGGTCGTTTACGACTCTGTCGGCAAACGTTACCGCGCCCTGGCCGGAATGCAAGTCTCCTTCGACAAACACGGAAATATGAAATAAGCTGCTTGTGAATCGAACAAAACTCAAAAATTTAACTGTAAAAAATCATCCTCAACTCACTTCAACTTTTTCTTTCGACGAAAAAATCATATTTTAGCCAAAACTCATAAATCCGACTTACAATGGAAAATTTCACTGCATATAACCCTGTAAAACTAATTTTTGGGAAAGGCGTTATAAACCAACTTCATCAAATCGCACCACAATTAGGCAAAAAAGCCCTTGTCGTTTATGGTCAGGGTTCTGTAAAAAAATACCAGATTCTGCCGCAAGTCACCAACCAATTAGCTCTTTGCGGCATAAAATTCATAGAATTTAGCGGTATAAAGCCAAATCCACGTATCGACGAAGTACGTAAAGCCGCTGATCTGGCCAAAAAAGAAAACGTCGACTTTATCGTAGCAGTGGGCGGCGGCAGTGTCATTGACTCAGCTAAAGTCATTTCACTTGCAGCCAAACACGACACTGACCCATGGGAATTCGTTATCGGCCAGGCCACACCCACGCAAGCCCTGCCGTTAGTTACTGTACTGACAGTTGCCGGAACTGGCAGCGAAATGAATAACGTGGCTGTTTTGCAAAACAATCAAACGCAACAGAAATTAGGCTTTAGACACGAGCTAATGTTCCCCAAAGTCTCATTTTTAGACCCGTCGTACACCTCGTCAGTGCCGCGGTTTCAAACCGCTTGCGGCATAGCAGACATTATTTCACATGCTTTAGAAGCTTATTTCGGAGACGGCAATAGCCCATTGGCAGACAAATTCGCAGCTCAAATCATTCGCGAAGTCATGGAAACAGGTCTAAAGCTAGTCAATGATCTTTTTAATTACGACCTGCGTGCCAGAATCATGTTAGCCTCAACATACGCACTAAACGGCACCACAGCAATTGGTCGCGGAAATACCGGCGACTGGGGAACTCATGCAATTGGTCATGCTCTTTCACTGCTTTACGACATACCGCACGGAGCTACATTGTCAATAGCTTTTCCTGCCTGGATGAAATTAATGCTCAATCAAATTCCTGACCGTATCCGTAAATTAGGCCGGTTAGTATTTGACGACGGCTGTCTGTCTGCCCAGGAAGTTATCGAAAAATTCGAAGAGTTCTTCCAGCTCATTGACCTGCCCATACGTCTATCCGAGGTCAATTTGACAAAAGAAGACGCTCAAATTATCGAAGAGTTACTCAACAAGCAAAAAGCCACAGGACGAGTATTTCAACTGGACGACAGCATGCGCTCTGCAATTGTGGATTATATGGCGCATGGTTAAATCCGTTTGGTGCAAAATGACGGGTAAGCCTCAAATCCGCATAAATGGCTAAAACTGTTTTATTTCTCGTCCATTTAAAGGCTGGATGTTACGGTTTTTACCGCCAATAAGTCTGGAAAAAGCTGCGATTTGCTCCTGCGATGCTTCGATGGGCTTTTTCATCACGAACCATTTTACTTCTTTGCATGGCGGAGCTGTCAACGAACCCAGGTAATACCAGTATGAAACAGAGTTCGGTAAAAGTTCAGATAAATTTAATTTCGTATCAATAGTGCGCTCTTTGCCCTGCTGTGGTATGTAGTTTAAAATCTGGCTTAAAGCCTGGTTAGCTTTACCGGGCTTAATAAACACACTCAAAACCATTAAGTTATTAGCTGTATCAACATTGATGAATTGCAATTCCCCGGCGAAGTGTTTGCCTTTGACAGTGTGTTCGCTGGGAAAATGAAAGTAAATATCGGAAAGGTAATAAGTATGGCCAAAAGCTTTAGGGTCAGGTGTAACAATATCTCCTTTTAAGCCTGTAATGTAAAGTGTTTTGCCTGTAAAAACGACTTTTACAGCAGAATCTTTTTGTTCGTAAAAATCAATGAACAACGGCTTTAATTGTGCGTCGGCAATGGCAGTGTCAATATCGATTGGAGATTGGTATTTAGAACCACAATCGTGGTAATGTTTTTTCCAGTTTTGCTGGTTTTTGTAGTTCCAGCTATTAGAACAAGCCCACAAAAGAGAGATTACAAGCAAAAAAAAGGGCTTACTGATTGTCCTGTTTAGCTTCATTTTTCTGTCTTTTTTGTTGTAATTTTTCGCGCGCCTTGAGCCACCACTCGAAAAAGTCCGAATAAGTCAGAATTTCCTCGCCGATTTCTTTTTCGTACAATTCTTTTTCCTCGTCTGTAATGTTAACGCGCTTAATTTTAAACGACCAGTCGTCGCGTACAGCCAAAGACCAGCCGCCGATTAATTTATTTCGTTTAAAAATCTGTACTTTGCCCATTTTAGCTAAATTTTAGTCAATTTATCTACTTCGGTTTATCTGCAAGTTTAGTTCCAAATTATGATTTCACTGCTATTTCTTCAGGTATAAATTTTCTGATTTTTTCTGCGATTTGCTCAAATTCTTGTTGCGTAAGCTTAAGCTTAGGAGCTGTAATACAAACCTGCGGTTCGCTCTTGAACGGGATTAGGTGTAAATGTGCATGTGGTACTTCTGTGCCAACGACCAACGAACCTACACGCTTACATTCGATTGCTTTTTCTAAAGCCTGTGCCACTTTTTTAGCAAAAACAATTAAACCTGCCAATAAATCATCGTCAAGGTCAAAGAATTTGTCTATTTCCTGCTTTGGAATAACCAGAGTATGTCCTTCTGCAAGCGGATTGATATCCAAAAAAGCTAAATATTTATCGTTTTCTGCAATTTTATAAGCCGGTAGTTCGCCATTAACGATTTTTGTAAATACAGAAGCCATTGCTCACAATTTTTTAGATTTTAAACCAAAACAAATCTACAAAATTTTATTCTAATAAAAAAGCCTGACCACAAAGGCCAGGCCGTAAAAATTAAACTAAAAAAGAAAGACGCATGGCAACAACTAAAGCAAGTTTATAACGAAATTTCTAAAATTTCAAATTCAATTTCACCAGCAGGCACGCGAATTTTAACTTTATCGCCTTTCTTATGTCCTAAAAGTCCTTTTGCAATAGGTGTGGTTACGGCTATTTTGCCTGATTTAAAATCGCTTTCATTCTCAGGAACTATCTGGTATTGAACAATTTGACCTGTCTTAAGATTCTTTAATTTGACTTTATTCATCAAATTTACAGTATCAGCATTCAAATTTCTTTCATCAAGCACACGAGAATTTTGTATTCTACGCTGCAACTCAGCAATTCGAGTCTCTAAAAGAGCCTGGGCTTCTTTGGCTGCATCGTATTCTGCATTTTCGGACAAATCGCCTTTATCACGGGCTTCTGCAATTTGTTTCGAAATACGTTTGCGTTCGACAGTCATCAGGTACTCAAGCTCTTTTTTCATCTTTTCCAGACCTTCTTTGGTGACGTAAACAGGTTTATTTTCTGACATAAGATTGACTTTTTAGGTTTAAAAATGAAAAATAAAAAATATTCCCCACCAACTGGGCTACAGTGGCAGGGAACAATTTTCAGCTACAAAGATATAAATTTCACTGAAAACAAACAAATCTTATCTTGCCGATTTTTATTTACTTACGTTAAACCGTATATGCAAAATATCCCCTTCCTGCACGACATAATCTTTGCCTTCGAGATAAAACTTTCCAGCTTTTTTACATGCAGCTTCAGAGCCTAAATTTATAAAATCATCGTAATGCATAACTTCTGCACGTATAAATCCTCGCTGCAAATCTGTATGAATCACACCTGCCGCCTCGGGTGCTGTAGCTCCACGGCGCACTGTCCAGGCACGAATTTCTTTTGGTCCAACAGTAAAAAACGTCTGCAAATCCAGCAATTTATAAGCTGCACGAATTAGCTTATTGACACCCGGTTCAGTTAAACCTGCATCACGTAAAAATTCCATTCGATCGGCCTGGTCCTCAAGCTCTGCGATTTCAGCCTCAAGCTTTGCTGCAATTACCAAAACCTCTGCGCCAGGGTCATTCTCTTTTACCCATTGCTCCACTTGCTTACTATATTCATTGCCAGTCGCAGCAGCATCATCATCCACATTAGCCACGTACAAAACAGGCTTTATCGTCAAAGGAAAAAGCTCCATAAGAATTTCTTTCTCCTCAGGTTTTAGCTCCAGAGTGCGCAAATTCTGAAAATTCTCCAGATGCTCTTTAGCTTTTTTCAATACCTCGACCTGCTTTGATAGAGATTTATCGCCGAATTTTGCTTTTTTCTCGATTTTTTCCAGGCGCTTTTCTATTGAGTCAAGGTCTTTTTGTTGCAATTCAATGTTTAAAGTCTCTATATCACGCACCGGGTCAACAGAACCGTCTTCGTGTGGGATATTGGGGTCGTCAAAACAACGCACAACATGGACCAGGGCATCCACATTGCGGATATCGTTGAGAAAACTACTTCCAGAACGTCCAGCTCCCTTACGCAGGCCAGGTATATCCACAAATTCTATTGTTGTATGGACGATTTTTTCTGTAGGTTGGAGTTCTGCAAGTTTATAAAGTCTATCGTCCGGGACTTTTGCTGTCCCAATGTTGGATTTATTCGAAAATCCGATGCCGGTTTCTGCCTTTGTATCTGAAAAACAATTAAATATAGTTGTTTTTCCACTATTTGGCAGGCCAACTATTCCAACTTTTAGTGCCATAACTTTCTATTTTTTATCTGTGCAAAGTTAATAAGTTTTTTCGCTTAATTTAATATTTTTGGATGTTTAAAAAGCTCCGCAGATGACGTTAAATTATGCTTTGATTCTCATTTTAGCCGGAATTTTAGTCGGATTTATAAATACTTTAGCCGGCGGTGGATCTGCCATTTCCTTGTCGGTGTTAATTCTGCTTGGACTGCCGGCAAATGTTGCTAATGGCACTAATCGCGTTGCGATTTTAATTCAGAACTTAGGTGCTGTTGGTAATTTTAAACGGAATAGAGTTTTAGATGTCAAAAAAGCTCTCGTCCTCTCAATACCCGCTATAATAGGCAGTATCTTAGGCGCTTACATCGCTGCAGACATCAACGAAGCGATTATAAAAAAGATTATTGGCTTGATTTTGATTATTTTGTTTTTTCTTATGGTGTTAAATCCTAAAAAGTGGATACAGCAACATCAAAACCCAACAAATAACCGGATATCCTTCGCCCAAATTATTGTTTTCTTTCTAATCGGCATTTATGGCGGTTTTATTCACATTGGTGTGGGATATGCTTTGTTAGCAGGCATTGTGCTAAATGCTGGATACGACCTGGTTAGGGCAAATGCAATCAAAGTTCTTATTATCCTGCTATGGACACCACTAAGCCTTGTCGTTTTCTGGCAACATCACCAGATTAACCTCGCTTATGGACTTATAATGGGAATTGGCAATTTTTTAGGTGCTATCCTTGCCTCTCAAATCGCTGTAAAAAAAGGCGCAAACTTCGTTCGTTACCTGGTTATGGCAATTATCATTTTCATGGCTGCTCATCTGTTGGGTTTAATCGATATAACCGCAATTTTTAAATCTTTAAATTAACCAAACATCTCTAAAAAATCCCTGTCTAAGTTAACGTCCAAAATCTGTGCTTCATTCAATAGCCTGAAATATTTTTCGATTTTTTCCCTTAACTGCCCGCCACTCTGGTATTTGAACTTAACTCGATGCAAAAACTTCAAAACCCTGTCTTCTTTCTGCTGCATAAATTGGTAGCTTATTTTAGCTGCCTCCTGCTTGTTTTGTGTCACAAAATCAATAGCTTTTTGCAATTCATCTAAAAATACCTCGACAACCTCTGGATACTTGCGCATAAACTCGCCTTTTATCACTACGCCAGCATTTGGAAAATCTCCAAATCCCGGGTTTATATCATTCCACAACTTATCAAACCGCAATTCTGAATAAACAACTTTTTGGTCTTCCATAATTTTGATAGCATAACTCGCTTCTGGCTCTCTCAATACAGCAGTGTCAATCTTGCCAAGAACTAAATCTTGATAAATTATCTCCGGACGCCCAAATGGCTTGCCATAACGAAACTTGAAATCATCCGGATCATATCCATGGGCTTTAATCAAATACCTGGTAATCTTGGCTGGCGGCGCATCTGCAAACAAAGGCACGTAAATCTCTTTACCTTTGATGTCCGAAAAACTCCGTGCTACATATCCACGAGTTAACAACACAAAATTATCCCAAACCACTACAGCCGGGACTTTCACGTCCAAATCCCTTAATTTACTGCTGGTTATCACTGCCGAAAAACTTATATCTGCCTTGCCATTGACAATCCAGCTCAAATGCTTCTCTGTCTCTTTCCAGACCTTAAGCTCCTCTATTTCAACATATTCCTTCAAGCGCTTCGACTGCAACAAAGCCATTATCAAAGGATAGGTTACGGGCGTGGCTGACTGCAAAACAATCTTTGGCTTTGTGTCTGCTTTTCTGACTCCAACATATTCTTCTCGCTTTGTAAAACGCACTTCTACATAGTCTTTTTTACTCTCATCAATTTCTGCTTTAAAGCCTAATTCTTCCAACATTTTAATCACAGGTTCAGGCTTGAAATTCTGGATAATTGTAAAACCTTCTCCCGGTTTTTTACGGCTGGCAGTCTGTAAAATTGTCTGCAATGGCTCATCTACAGAACGTAAATCTAAAACTTCGTAATGCTTTGTATCGTCCTCATTTTCTGCTTTTTGCGGATTAAAAATCGAAATTCTATACTCACGGCCTTTTTCAACATTAATCTTAAATCCTAAAAACCTGGCATATCTGACTAAAACATCTGGCACCAGGGTAGTTATGATTACAATATTCTGCTGTGGCTTCAGGGTTGCGACTAATGATAAAATTTCGTCTTGATTTGTGCTGTTCATGACGTACCGGTCATTTGTCTCTTGCCATGTAATTGGCTCGCTGTCAAACTCTTGTTTTTCGCTCGACTTTATACACTCCGGCATTACTTGCATCAATTTTTTCTCTGTGCCTAAATATTTATTTACTGTGTGCAAAAGCTCGCAAAGGCTAACTCCAGTAACTTTAGCTGCATCTTTAAATGTGGCAAATTTTGCTAATGTATTGTAAATTATAGGATTCTGCAGACGTTGAAATTTTGGCGACAGATCACTTAAAATCGTTTTCAACTCTGGATATTTGTCCAAAACCTCCTTGACGTTATCGTCAGAAGTTATCGGCTTTAAATCGTTTTTTTCTTCGTCGTTCGGCTCAACTTCCACAATTGCCTCAACCGGACAAGCTTCCTTTGCTTCCAATGCCAATTGTTCTTCTTCTTTAGTTTCGACTTGTTTTACCACAAAAGCCTTTCCTTCATCATTCATTTTAAAAATATCCTCAGCAATTCCAACGCAAGCCATGCAACCTATGCACTGGTCCGTGACTTTAAACTGTTTAAATTTCATCTTTATTTCGTTTAAATTTTGTCCAATTATACTGGTTGTCGCGAAGTTTAGAAATACCTAAACATTGGTAATTTGCAAAAGACAAGAGGCTGCCCGTCGGGCAGCCTCTTGTCTTCAACGTTTATCTGATAAAATTAATCGATCGAATCCCGCAATTGCTCTAATTCTTTTTTAACATCTTTCAAAATACTGACTATCTGCAACTTAGCTTCAAGCTCTTTTTTACGATGCTTTAAATATTCTTTTGCTCCTTCGAGGGTAAAGCCCAAATCATCGACTAAATGCTGTATTAGTTTCAAATTCTCAATATCCTTTACAGAAAACATACGATCACCTCGACGACTTCGCCTCGGCTTAACGTACTGGTTAAAAATCTTTTCCCAATAACGGATCTTTGACTTGGACTCGCCCAAAATCTCTGCAACTTCACCGATAGAGTAATATTTATTTACAAGTTCGCTCATAAATCAAAAAAGTTTTTGTCTTTTTAAAAGATATGGTATAAGAACCTGCGAAAAATCTTTATTTACATCACATTTGACAAAATCGATTCGCATCTGACCACAACGTGTCTTGAGTTCTTCTAAAAACGCTGAAAATCGTTGCTTATATTCTTTACGTATGAAATTTGGATTGACTTTCAAAATTTTACCTGTTTCAATATCTACAAATTTATATGGTCTATTTTCAAATTCAAAATTAAATTCTAACATTTCGTCAAAAAGATAAAAAATTATTACTTCATGCCGATTATATCGCAAATGCTCTAAAGCCTGAACGATTTGCTCAATACTTTCATCAACTAAAAAATCCGAAAATATCAACACCAACGACCGTCTGGGCAACCGCTCTGCTATCTCATGCAAAATCAAACTAACCCTGGTTTTACGATTTTTGAGCTGTTGCTGGTTGTCCAATAGCTGCTGCAATGTCGAAATTATCAGATTCTGATGCGCACTGTTTAATTTGGCTGACGTGAAAAAATCTATTTCTTCGGAGAACGTTATCAAACCACTTGCATCCCTCTGACGCTGAAAAATATACAGCAACGCCGCTGAAATAAAAATGGCAAACTCAAGTTTGTTCGCATGCCCAGACTCCAAAGGAAATAACATCGACGACGAAGTGTCCAACACTATAAAACTGCGCAAATTGGTCTCCTGCTCAAATTTCTTTACAAACAACTTCTCTGTTCGCGCAAACAACTTCCAATCTATAAACCTGATCGACTCGCCGCTATTATAAGGCCGATGCTCTGAAAATTCCACAGAAAAACCATGATAAGGACTCTTATGCAAACCAGTTATAAATCCTTCAACTATCGACGAGGCGATTAAATCCAATCGCTTTAACTGCTTTACTTCACGTATTTGCTTTAAATTGTGCATTAAAGAAACTTTTTCAAAACTTCTTCCAGATGACGCTTTGGCACTGCTCCGACAACCTTTTCCAGCAACTCATCTCCTTTGATAAATAAAACTGTCGGGATGTTTAAAACTGCATATTTTTGCGGTATGCCCGGATTCAAATCTACGTTTACTTTTCCTATTATTGCCTTGCCATCATACTCTTCTGCTAATTCCTCCATGATCGGGTCCAACATCCTGCATGGACCGCACCATTCTGCCCATAAGTCCAGAACTGCTACTTTCCCCGACTTTACAACTACCTTGTCAAAATTCGAATCTGTTACTTCTATTGGCTTTGCCATATCCTAAATTTTAAATGTTTGAGCAAAGATACAAAATTAATAAACCAGCTAAAAACTTAAATAATTCCTGCAAAATTTTACAATTTATTCCCCGAAAAAACTAAACTTTAACATTACAACCTCAAAAAATTATCGAACATTCTTCATGTCCAAACTCCGGAATCTCAACAAACTAAGTGATTATATGCCAGCTACGCTCTTATACAGGTATAAACTTAAAACTTTTTCAACAATCGGCGACTGCACAAATACCTGATTTGATACTTACAACTTATTTTCAATATCTTTGAACAAACGACAAAAACATCAATCTTCAATTAATTTCCCAGACTCAAGAAAAACAAACCTTTAAAAACTAAGATCATGCGAAAATCTTTATTTTACTTACTACTGACAGCTATTTTAGGCGTATCCGCCGTAATTTCTTCGTGCAACAAAAATCACGAACAAACTCAAAAACACGTAAAATACGTTTTCCTTTTCATAGGAGACGGAATGGGTACAAATCAAGCGTATGTATCTGATTTATACCTAAAAAAACGTGCCTTTAAAGGCATAACTTTTCTACATTTCCCAACAGTGGTCCTTACAACCACAAATTGCGCCGACTCTAACAAAATTACTGACTCAGGCGCTGGCGGAACAGCTATTGCTACTGGCCACAAGACACAGTTTCAAGCTATTGGCATGGACCGCAATACCGGTAAAAAATTCGAAAGTTTTGCTGAAATCGCCCACCGTCATGGCTGGAAAGTCGGACTAATCTCAAGTGTCGCGTTAAATCACGCAACACCAGCTTGCTTTTACGCACATGTACCCTTTCGCCATGAATATAACATAATCGCTTCACAAATGCTACGAAGCGGCTTTGAGTTCTTTGGCGGAGGCGGACTTTTGGTCAACGGTCAAAACCGGGATTCTTTACGGGCGCTGTACTTCGACAGCCTCAGGCAAAAAGGCTATCAAGTCGTATTTAACCGTCAGAATTTCGATAAAGCAATTAAAACTGCGAAAAAAGTTTTTCTGACTGACACTGAATCCTTAGACAACTCACAATCAATTTACTACATGATTGACAGTTTGAGCCACGTTAGCCTCGCAGATTTCACAAAAGCTGCTATCAAGTTTTTAGACAACCCCAAAGGCTTTTTCTTAATGGTCGAAGGCGGGAAAATCGACTGGGCTTCACATGCCAACGACGTAGCTACTATGATTTACGAAACCCAGGACTTTAACCGTGCAGTTGAACAGGCTTTGCAATTCTACCAAAAACACCCCGACGAAACAATTATAATTGTAACAGCTGACCACGAAACTGGCGGACTGAGCCTGGGCTACGATTTAACCCGATATTCGCTAAATTTACAACTACTTGCAAAACAGTACCGCTCAAAACTGTTTCTCAACAACTACTTAGCTACAACATACCCCGAAGGATACAATTTTAAGCTTAAAAAATTCGTAAAATTAGACACAAATCTCATTGACCGAAAAAACTTTACAGCCATGGTCAATGAATTAGTCGATGCACTGCAACATAAAGCAGGCATAAGCTGGACAACACACAGCCACACAGGCACAATGATTCCCACATACGTAAAAGGCGTTGGACAGGACTCTTTCCATGGAATTATCGATAATACATACACTTTCAAGGTGCTAATGAAATTGGCAGGTTTCTAAGCTTTTACGATAATCATCTTATTTGCTGCTTCCTAAAATCGACGTAATAGTGATTGGCTAAAAAGCTGTCAAACTACGAGCAAAGGCTGGCCTGCGGCCAGCCTTTGCTCGTTTGCCAGGCAAGAAATTGTTTGAAATAAAAAGCATTTTTTACTTATCTTTTTTGCCAGACTTATCTGATTTGTTGTCTTTGTCAGATTTCTTATTATCGCCTAAGTTTCCATGCTCTTTTTTAAGTTCCTCGATTTGTTTTCTGAGTTCTTCTATAAGTTTGTCTTTTTGTTTAATAATTTCCTGGAAGTTTTCTAATTGCTTTAGGATTCGTTCGCGGTCGCTTTTTAGTCTGCGGTCTAAATATTTAATAAGTTCTTTTGCGCTGAGATAGTATTCATATTCGCTTGCCAGTTCCATTTTTTCGTGGATAAGACGCTTAGAAAGTTCTTCTGCTCGTTCCCGTTCATGCTTAGCTTCATCCAGGGCTTGTTTAAGGACTTGTTCATTGGCTTTTAGTTTACGAGATATACGTTCAGCTTGTTCTTTTTGTTTTTGAAGAATTTCTTGAGTTCGTTTTTGTTCTTCGACCAATTTTTTGTACTGGCGTTCTTTTTCTTCGAGTTCTTTTTTCTGTTTTTCCAGAAGTTGCTGCTGTTGAATACGTTTTGTAATGTCAAAAGCTACAGCAATAAAGCGTACTACATTACCATTTTTATCGAAAATCGGCACATAGAACTCATCGAACCAGAATTCGCGGTCGTTAATTTTAAAGTGGCGGGTGTAGTGAAGTATTTGGCCGGATTTAAGTTTATTCCAGAATTCGTCTTTTGCCAATTCACCCGTAAGGTCAAATTCAGAAATATGGTGTCCAACGTAATCGTTTTGGGAAATTCCTAAGAAATTGAGTAAGTTGTCGTTTGCGTGCGTAATAAATCCGTTTAAGTCGATAAATGTCACAAAAGTAGCAGCTTCAATACCATTAAGTAAGCTTCGTAATTCAGCTTCTCGTCTTGCAGCTTCTTCCTGTGTTGCTTTTAGTTCCTCAAGATTCTGTCGCATCTCTTCTTCCTGGGCTGCCATTTCACGTGCCTGTATCTGAGCCTGGGTAAGCAAACGGTTAGTTCGTTCGTTAATTTTTGTAATAGACACTGTTGCAGCAATTGATTCTGCAACGTGTTCGACGAATTTTATTTCATAGTCTTTGAATTCGTTAAATGAAGCTAACTCTATAACTCCCACGATTTCGTCTTCGGCTTTAAGTGGTACTATAAGCAAACTACGTGGTTTTGCACCGCCCAAACCAGAGGTAATCGAAATATAATCGTCCGGAATATCGGTCATATAGACTGTTTCTTTTTCCAGTGCAACAGTACCGACCAGTCCTTCGCCTAACTTAAAAATTTTCTTTTTCTTACGTTCGCGGTTGTATGCGTAGGTAGCCAATAGTTCGAGATAAATATTTTTTGGGTCTTCGTCATTGAGATAGAAGAAAGCTCCCTGATTTGCGTTGAGGTAATTAACCAGATTTTTTATAACAATACGGGCTAAATCAGCCAGACTATCAGTTTTTTGACGCAGAATATCAGCAAATTTAGAAATTCCTTCGTTTGTCCATTGTCTAATACGTTCTTCCTGTTTACGTTTTTCTTCTTCCTCGCGTGCTTTTTTCAAGTCTTCACGCAAACGCAATAAAGCATTTCCTAATATGTCTTTATCACTCAATGGTTTAAAGTCAACATCGAAATTGCCCTGACCAAGCTGTACAGCAAAATCTGCCGTTCTATGTAAGGCTGTAATAAATACATTGAGTTTTTCAAACAGTTCGCCAACTTCATCATTGGAATATACTTCTAATTCTTCTGGAAGTTCGCCATATTGCAACGGTTCGATGTAATTGCGGATTTGCTCAAGACGCTTTATAATGAATCTTTGTAATGAAATAAATATTACTAACGATAATGCTATCAATGTCAGGAAGAATATCAGGTAAACAGTAGTATTATTTTTTATCGTTTTTTGAAACTGGTCAATGAGCTGTTCACGGACTTTATTGATAATCAAGTCCAAATTCTCTTCAACACTTTTAATATTGCTTAAAATTCCACTATTAACGTTGAGCAAACCTATCTCAGAATCTAAGTGAACTAAATCGCGAAATTTATTTTTAAAATTGCTCAAAGCATTTAGTAAAGTCTCTGAGTAATTGTAAGTAGGTGTGACGGAAATATTAGTGTCTAACTGACCTGTAAAAGCTGCCAACTGCTGATTTTGAAGATATTTGTTGAGAATAGTATAATTTTTAAGAAAATCCTGATAATTGCGCTCATCTAATGATACTAAGTACTTAAGAAAGTTCTTATAAATCTTGTCAATGAGTTTGAGCAAGTTCGGGTCGTTGGTGTTGTGTATAGCAATGTTGTAAAACTCGATAATTTTTCCAATCATTCCACTTTTTGTCGAAACATTACCACGTAAATAAAGCTTGTGAACCAGATCGTTGAAATAATTCTGTTTGTTTTCAATCAAATTTAAAATTTGCGAAAATTTATTTTGTTCATTAACACTCAACGTGTGAGACTCGATAATACCCTGCAAATCATTCTTAACTTTTAGATAAGAAAGTTCCTGTCGTTTTAACGATTGACTTTGCTCTGTGCGGAAGAAAATTGGATCTTTTTGATAGTTAATTAAAAAATTCTTCTGATTTTCTAAGTACTTGCTATAATCAGTAACAAAATTGTAATATGTGATATTTAATCGAGCATTAGTCTCTAAGACTGAAAATATGTTGTAAAAAGTAAGATCGACAATGATAATAAGTACAAGTATTACAACCCACGCAACGATTATTCTGGTACGAATACTCCAATTTTTCATTATCAGATGAGTTTAACGTAAAATTTAATATGTAATATTAGAAAATTTCTTGCTAAAAGCAAAGATATAATAAAAAAGAAAAATTTAAAAATTAGCCAAACCTAAAGTTTATCAATGTAAAACTCAAAATTCTGAATGTTTTTATTGCCCAAAAAATCCGTTGAAATTACTGTTAGTCTATTTTTTCCAACAGGCAGTTTCCAGATCGAACTTACATTAGAACCTAATTTTTTTCCATTAAGCTGAATTTCAATCGATTTTAAACCAACTAAATTATCCTGGGCAACTACAAAAATTTTAGCATTTGGGCTATAAACTTTTAGTCCGTTTTTTGTCCTTCTTGCTGGCATGCTAAAGAAAATCTTAGCTTCAGGTGGAGTAGTATCAACTTTTACAACAAACTGTTTGATAGTCAAATTATTCACATTATCAAAAGCTGTTACTGTAATTTTATGCTCACCTTCCTGAGAGACAGTAAAAGGTTCTGAATATTTGTTTGCCTGGCCTGAGTCGATTTGAAAATTTATTTGACCAACGCCTGATTGATTGTCGGTTGCCGTGATTATTATTTTCGAATGACTGCTTAGAAATACAGTATCGCCAGATATATATTCATTTGTAAATGAATAAGTTACCTTCGGAGGAGTGAGGTCAATGTATGAACTAAACACTCCTCTTTTTTCTGTCATAGCTTCGCTGATTTCCGAGCGATTGCCTACGCTGTCAACAGCATAATAATAGACTTTTACGAATTTCTCCTTTTTTGGTAGAAGTATTGGTTTTGTATATTTCACCCAATTTTTTCGGTCAAAGCTGTAATAAATTGCCCTGACACCCGCGAAATTGTCTATTGCTTTGAGTTTGAGTTTAGAATTAGCTGACAAATACTGTATGTTGTTGACAAAATAGCTGTTGCCGATAATGTCTTCAAGAATAAGTGGCGCTGTCTTGTCTAAAAAGAACTTGAAACTGTCAATCTGCGAGCTATTTCCGACCTGGTCAGTAGCAAAAAAGCACAGAGTATGCCAGCCTTCGTAAAGGCTACGGGTTTTGATTGGGTGCTGATATAAGTTAGTATCACCCTGGTCCATGGAGAAATAAATATTTTTCGTGCCACTTAAGCTGTCGTAAGCACTGAGGGAGATTTGTGTATTGGGAGAAAGAATGTTTTTCAAATGATTGCCGGTTACTGTGTAAGTGACTTTCGGGGCGATGTCGTCGATTATAAAGTCAAAAGTTTTTGGTGATTCAACATTGCCCACGTTATCGACTGAATAATATTTCAATGTATGTTTGCCAGTTTTTGAAAACTCCAAAGGCTTTGTATATTTCTGATAATCTGTTAGATCAATAGAACTGTAAGTTGCCTGGACTTTAGAAAGGTTGTCTGTAGCTGAAAGGCTAATCTTTAGTCCTTTTTTAAAAAAGATTTTGTTATTGGCCTTAATTGGTTTTTGGTCAAAAGAAATTTGCGTTTTTGGCGGTGTACCGTCAGCATAAAAGTAAAACTCGACAATGCGAAGCGGATAAATATGTTTTTTCGTAGCAGTATCAATTGCCCATGGCGTATAAAGTACGTTAAGGCCTTCATGCGACGCATACGTAGGATTTACAATGTCGGGATTAGTCTGGCTGGTAAGTAAATATTTTTTTTGTTTTGGGTCTGGTGATGGTGAAACCTTGAAATAAAGCGGCTGTTTGAGATTTATATAAATTTTTCCTGTACTATCCTGGTAAATTCTCATTGGATAGGCTGGCTGTTTTTGCGCGGATAAATCAGTCAGTGAGAAAAGCAGTAAAAGACTGAAAATAAAAATTATTCGTGCGATTTGTGTAAATTGAGCAAATAATCCAATTTTTGTTCGATACGAATTAAATGATTGTTTTGTGTACCAATGTTTTGTATATCTTTTGTAAAGATGCAGCAAATTGACCATAATTGATTTAGGTTTAGATTTTGGGAATTGTTGTAAAACAAATGATAATCGTTATCAACGATTGTAATATGCCAGCTGTTATGCCGAGGTTTAGGAGTTTTTTGTCCAAAAACTATTGCATTTTTAAGTCCGGGAAACTCAATAACCTCAAATGCAATATCTGCTTGTACAGATGGCAAAATTATATTTGGTAAATCGATTTTTTGTTGGTTTGTCAAAGCTTTAATAAACTGGTCTTTAAGCGTATAAGGCACAAATGGTATTTTTTCGCTAATAGTCTTGACTTTTTCGTCATAATGAAAAATCTCGTTAATTGACAGCTTACGGGCAACAAGCTGGTCTAATGTAAGTCCAAAGTATTTAGCAATTTCTATTAGTTTATCTAACTTAGGCTCTGCACGGCCTTCTTCGTAAGCACCGACCGATGCCCTTGTTAGCGAAAATAATTTAGCAAATTGTGTCTGGCTCAGCCTTTTGGCTTTTCTAAGTTTACGTATATTTGATGCTAAATAAGACACAAATTTTGATTTGCAAGTCCAAGATTTTAAACAAATTTACTGAGATTTTGATATTAATCAAAAACATTAAAAGCTTAAGACAAAAAATTTGTAGTAGTTTTACGATTTGAAAACAAATTGCAACTTTTATTTTTTTATTAGCGTCTGTAATAAAT
>WFZV01000125.1 GCA_015489395.1 Bacteroidales bacterium | reverse complement strand
TATACGATGCGATCATCAAGTTTTTTCGAAGCATTTATTTCCTGGGCAAAACGACGTTATGACCTTGACGTGGAGCCGTGCTGGCTCACATTTAGCCCAGGGGTTGTTTCGGCGCTGGCCCTGTCAGTTTTGGCATTGACAGAAAAAGGCGATAAGGTTTTAATCCAACCTCCAGTTTACCCACCATTTTTCTCGGTTGTAAAAGAGTTGGGGCGTACACTTGTTGAGAATCCCTTAAAACGACTGGATGATGGTCGATACATAATTGATTTTAACGATTTAGAGCAGAAATTGACAGGAGGAGTAAAATTAATGATAATTTCAAACCCACATAATCCTGTTGGCCGTGTTTGGACAGCAGAGGAGCTATACAAATTAGCAGACCTGGCGTATAAATACAATGTAAAAATTGTGTCAGATGATATACATTCAGACTTTGTTTATTCCAAATATCGCTATAATCCGCTCCTTGGTTTAGATCCGAAGTTCAGGGAAATAACAATTATGGCGCTTTCACCAAGTAAAACTTTTAATATTGCTGGATTGAGTACGTCGATTGTTGTTATACCTGATAAAGCTATACGCGAGGCATATAATCAAAAATTGCATGGCGTGCATTTGTTTTTAGGCAATATTTTTGGAAATATAGCATTTGAAGTTGCTTATAATCAAGGCGATAAATGGCTTGATA
This sequence comes from Bacteroidales bacterium, assembly GCA_015489395.1. Taxonomy (GTDB): domain Bacteria; phylum Bacteroidota; class Bacteroidia; order Bacteroidales; family S143-33; genus S143-33. The sequence goes on along the minus strand of WFZV01000125.1, from coordinate 2,774 downwards.
ACCTGTTACGTTATTTGGAGGCAAATGTGGATTTTGCGGTTGATTTTATAAATGAAAATATTGATGGGATTGAAGTTTGGCGGCCTGAAGGCACGTTTTTGTTATGGTTAAATTTCGAGAAAACAGGCTTGTCGCATGAGCAAATACAGAAAAAACTCATTTATGAAGCAAAATTAGGCTTAAATGACGGATTGACTTTCGGGCGTCAGGGCCAGAAGTTTTTTAGAATGAACATTGCAGCGCCACGTGCGATAGTTCAGCAAGCTTTAAGTAATCTTAAAAAAGTTTTTGGTTAAATTTGCGATATTAAAAAACTTTCGAGTCATGAATATAGACATCTTGAAAATAGTTAAATTTATCGAAAAATTTGTCATTATAGTGTTGGTCTTTTTAATGGGCCTTGTAGTGTTTTTCTCTGCAATTGAGCTTTTAATTTATATTGTGCGAGAGTTGGTCGTAGATTTGTCGAGTGAACATTTGTTGATAGAAAAATACGAGTTGATGAAAATTTTCGGACTGTTTTTTAACGTTTTGATCGGTTTGGAGCTATTCGAGACAGTACATTTGTACCTGAAAGACAATATTATTCATGCAGAATTCGTATTATTGGTCGGAATAACAGCTATTGCACGAAAAATAATTATTCTGGATTACGAGCAGATTTCAGAAATTTACGTATTAATGCTTGGAATTTTAGTCGCATCTCTGGCGTTGGGCTTTTATCTGGTACGTCTTGGTCAAACTCTGCGAAGAGACAAAGATTCGCCAAATAACCGGGAGAAAAAAGCTTGAAGATTTTTGGGGTTTAAGGTTAGATTTGAACTAAATTTTGGTAGTTTAATTAGCAACTAAATTTTAAAGTTTTAAAGCTTAAATCTACGTTCTGCATAACGTCGCTATGTTGTAAGTTTGATGAAGTAGTCTTCTGCTTTAATCCGTAGCTGATGCGAAGAAATCTCAGGTTGAGCGATAAATTATTATTAATCGACAAATGGCTGGAAATGAAGCGAAAATACTAAATTAGCCTGTGACCGGTAGTTATTCAATTTAAAAAATGCAAAAATATTTGGCAGAAAAAAAACTCTGTTTTATATTTGCACTCGCATTAAGGCACTGACCACTTTTGGGCCCATAGCTCAGTTGGCTAGAGCGCGGGCTTTGCAAGCCCGAGGTCGTGGGTTCGATTCCCACTGGGTCCACAGAGCCGAGTTGAAAAAACTCGGCTTTTTTTATGCAAAACTGCCAGAATCCAGTATTTACACCCGCCTTAGCCTGCCTGCCGAAATGAAAAAGTCGGACTTTTCTGACCAAAAATCTGACTTTTTGTGATACCCTGGTGATACCCGTTGTGATACCCATTTTTTACTCTCAAACACTAAAACAGGCAAGGCTATGAAAAACATTGAATTTCGCTTTATATACAACCGTAAAAATAAACTCAACCGTGAGGGCAAAGCACTCGTGCAATTAGAAGCCTATTACGACCGCAAACGCAAATATTTTTCCACTGGTATTTATATAACGCCACAGCAGTGGGACGAGCGCCGTGGCATAATAAAAAAACATCTCGAGGCACAAAGACTGAACTGGCAGTTAAGGGAGATGTTGCGACAATATCAGGACTTTGCAATGGAGATGATGAGAGAAAACGGAGAGTTTGACCTGAGTATGTTTGATATTCTCAAAAACACAGAGAGTTACAACTTCTGGGAGATGTTTGAGCAATATTACGAGACGCAAGACGTGTCCTACTCTCGCAAGCGTTATATCAAGCGCACGATTTACTATTGGAAGGAGTTTAACCCGAACCTGACATTCAAAAATTTTACCTTGCAGACTATCCACGGCTTTGATTATTTCCTTCGCAGGAAAAAGCTACATACCAACACGATACTACAACACCACAAGGTAACCAAGCATTTCCTAAATCTTATGGTCAAAAGCGACGTTATAAAAGACAATCCATACCGTCTATTTCACATCAAGCGAGAGAAAACCAAGCGTGTTTTTCTGACAGAAGAAGAACTAAAACAGCTTGAGAGCCTGCAGCTGCCAGAGAAAAACAAACGCCTGCAAGTAGTGCGTGATATGTTTCTATTCAGCTGTTATACAGGACTTCGTTACTCAGACCTGCAGGCACTGAAACCAGAAAATTTTGAGACCAGCGATGGTCAGACTGTGCTAAACATCAGGCAGCAGAAAACAAAAGACTTTGTGTCCATACCAATTAGTATGTTATTCAACGGCAAGGCAATGGAGATGCTGGACAAATACTATGACCCAGACAAGGAACGTATCTTTCCTAGAGCGTCAAACCAGGACACCAACCGCCAGTTGAAACTTTTGCAGGCATTTGCGGGGCTGAGTAAAGTTTTGACCTTTCATGTGGCACGCCACACGTTTGGCACTCTACTGGCTAAATACACTCACGATCCATATCTGATAAAGGAACTAATGGGACATGCCGACATCCAGACATCAATGACTTACATTCACCTGACTAACCAGCACATCACCGACCGGCTGAAAAAAGTTGATTGGGAATAAAGGAGCTTCAGAAAACACTCTACAGGCGGCGTCCAGCCGCCTTTTTTGTTAATGTCTTACTTACAAAATTTTATTAGTATCAAAGAGAGAATTTTTTTAGATTTGAAAGAAAATGCTAAATATTGTATAGATGGCAAATGATTTAGAAATAATCAAACTTTTAGAGAAGGAATTGGGATGTAAGCTTGAGCAGGTTGAGAAGATTGAAAGGGATACAAGGGGATATG